>NZ_JAYWVC010000205.1:0-13780 GCF_036281785.1 Streptomyces chiangmaiensis
TCCCGCCGGCATCGCAGCTATTGTTCTTGCTCAGAGTCGGTGTCGATATTCAGGAGTGGTACGGGAGTTCCGTCTCGGGAGTAATCGGACAGTTCGGGCGGCGCGCGGTAGCGCGGGGAGCGCAGCGTGAGGAGCGCGTTGCAGGAGGCGGTGGCCCGTGCGGCACAATGGGTGTCTTGCTTAGCCGTCTTTGACAGAATGGGAGAGTCCCGCAGCTGTGACCGATGAGTCCGTGGCCCCGCAAGCCGCCGACGAGGACGCCTTCGGTATCGACGCGTTCACTCTGGACGACCGGCTGCGGCTGTTCCATTTCGCCGCTGCGGACAAACGCCACGAGTACCTGTGGCTGTTGCGTGCTTTCGACCGGGGGCGGGCCAACTACCAGGTGCTGCTGCACGCCTCGGACGCGGTGGAACTTTTGAAGCGGCTCGCCGCCGATCATCCCGATGCGACCGCCGTCGGGGATGTGCAGCCGCTGCTCGACGCGCTTGCCGACTGGCAGGTCCTTGACCGGTCCTACGACGGGACGCGCGCCGCGAACCTCGCCGAGTACCGTAACCGGCACTACGTTTATCAGTTCACCCAGGCTGGCTTCCGTGCCTACCGGGCGGTGGAGGACGTACTGGGCGCGCGGTTGGAAGATGCCCAACTGTCCCGGCTCGTCTTCCCTGACATCCTTGCCGACCTTCACGCGCTGGCCGACGCCAACGCTGCCGGCGACGCCGAGGAGGTCTACCGCAAGCTCGGCCGCTTGGACTTCGTATTGAGTGAGATGGCGCAGCGCTCCGCCCGGTTCTACCTGATGCTCGGCGATCTGGCGCGGACCAACGACACCCGGCCCGAGGTGTTCCTCGCCCACAAGGACGCCCTGCTCGCGCACATGCGGGAGTTCACCGCGGAGCTCGGCCGCTACGCCCCGCTGCTCGCCGAGGCCGTCGATAAGGCCGCCGCCACTGGCGTCGACCGGATGATCGAGTACGCCGCCGAGGCCGACGAGCGGCTTTTTCGCAGTCCTGCCGAACGCCTTGAGGACTGGCGGCAGCGCTGGCGGGGCATCGTCCACTGGTTCGCGGAGCGCGAGCACAGTGAGACCGAGCGGCTGCAGGACGCCACCGTCATCGCTATCCGCTCCGTCCTGGCCTTGCTGCGCCGGGTCACCGAGGCCCGCCGCGGCGGGGTGAGCCGGGAGAGTCAACTGCGGCACCTCGCCCAGTGGTTCACGTCTTGCCAGAGTGACGAGGACGCGCATGCTCTTTTCCAGGTCGCTTTCGGGCTCGGCGCGCCTCGTCACATCGCCGTCCCGTACGCCGACCCCGAGCTGATCCCGGGACGTACGTCCTGGTGGGAGGCCGAACCGGTCGAGCTGGCGCGCACCCTGGTCCAGTCCGGCCGCAGTCCCGGCCTGCACGGCCCGGGCCGTATCGAACGCAACGAAGCCCAGCGGGAACGCCTGCGCGCCGAACAGCTGAAGCAGCAGGCCGAGCGTCGCACGGCCGCCGCTTCGCTCGCTGCGGACGGAGCGCACGGCAGGGTGCTGGACGAGGCCGAGACGCGGGTCCTGCTGGCGCTGATGGACGTGGCGCTCGCCGCTCGCGTCCCGGCCAGCCGCAGTGTCTGCGCCGCCTCGGGCTCAGCCCACGGCGTACGCCTGACCCTCACCCCCGTTGCGGGCTCCACCACCGTGCACACCGTCCGCGGCAACCTGCACCTGGACGGGCTGCGACTGGAGGTCACAGCATGAGTGCAGCGCGTAGCACCGTCGCTCCGGCCGACGGTGGGCGACGGGCAGGGGAGCGTGTCGCCGAGCACGTTTCACCTCTTGAACTCGCCGACTACCAAAAGGCCGTACGGCTGGTTCTGCGGCATCCGCTGGTCACACCCTCCTACCCCGACCGGGCGGCCCTGGCGACCGTGCGCCGCTGGGCCGCGCAGTTGCGCACCGACCTCATGGAGGTCCTCGGTTACCGGCTCGTCACCACGGCCGACACCGCCCGGCTGCTGCGCGTGCAGGACCACCTGGAAGTGACGCGGCCCGCCGTCACCCGCGCCGGCCGCCCCTTCGACCGTCGCCGCTACGCCTACCTCGTCCTCACCCTCGCCGCTCTGGGCCACCATGGTGCGCAGGTCGCCCTCGGTGAACTCGCCGACGCGGTTGCCGCCGACGCCGCGCGCATCGAGGGCCTCGGCCTGGACACCACCCGCAAGACCGACCGGGACGCCTTCGTCGACGCCGTCACCTGGCTCACCGAGCGCGGTGCCCTCGCCCTGACCGACGGTTCCGCCACCGCCTGGGTCGGCGACCCCGAGCGTGCGGAGGCGCTGTACGACATCGACCGCGAGATTCTCACCGCCGTCCACCAGCCCACTCGAGTCCTGCAGCACCTCACCTCGGTGACCGGGCTCCTCGATTCCGGCAGCGCGCTGGGCCTGGCCACGGGCCGCCACGCACAGCGCCGCGATCAGGCCCGCCGTGCTCGCCGTCTCGTGGTGGAGAACCCGGTCGCGTACTACGCCGACGCCGAACCCGAATTGCTGGGCCAGCTGCGTGCCCCCTCGCTCGCCGAGGACCTTCAGCGCCTGACCGGCCTTGCCGTGGAGCGCCGTGCCGAGGGCGTGGCGCTCGTCGACACCTCCGGCAGGCTGTCCGACATCCGTTTCCCCGGTGGCGGCACGGTCGCCCAGGCTGCGCTGCTCCTCGGCGCCCGCATCAGCGAGGCTGCCCGGCGCACCGGGCGGCACGCCCCCGACCTGCTGCCCGCCGCCACCGCCGCGGAACGCCTCGCCGCCCGCGTGCGCCGCATCGACGCGGCCCTCCCGGCACGCGGCCGGCTCGCCGAACTCGCCGCACTGGAGGAGGAGCCGGCACACGAGACGCACGAGGCGGAGGGGAAAGAGGACGAGTCGGAGGAGATCCGCTACCCCTTCGTCACCGAATCCTGGCTGCGCGGCAGGCTCAAGGAGATCATCGGCGAGTACGGCAAGGGCTTCGCCGCCGACCTGCGCGAGGACCCGGACCGGCTGCTTGCCCAGGTCCTGGACCTGCTGGCCGCCCTGTCGCTCGTCGCCCGCGTCGACGGCGGCGTCCTCGCGCTTCCGCTCCTCGCCCGCTACCGCGGGGTCAGCGCCCGTGTGAAGTCCCGTGTGCCCGCCCCGCGGCCCTCCACCCAGACCGCCCTGTTCGCCGACGACACCGTGAAGGACTCGACGCCGTGAGCACCCCGGCTCCCGCCCCGGCCAGCACCCCGGCGCAGGCCGGCACCTTTGCCCCCACCCCAGCCACCCGATACGTCCCTACCCGTGCCGGGATCGTAAACCTCTGGGACTACCGGGATGAGGAGTTCTCCTTCGCCGGCGGCTGGCTGGTGCTGCGCGGGCCCAACGGCTCCGGCAAGACCAAAGCCCTCGAAGTTCTCTTCCCGTTCGTCCTCGACGGCCGTATCGATCCCAAGCGGCTCAACCCGTTCGCCGCGGAAGACCGCACGATGAAGTCCAACCTGCTCTTCCGGGGGCAGGACAGCGCACTCGGCTACGTCTGGATCGAGTTCACCCACCGCGCCACCGGAGAGGCCGTCACCTGCGGCATCGGCCTGCACGCCCAGCGCCACCGCGACACCCCTGCCCGCTGGCACTTCGTCACGGACGGCCGCATCGGCGAGGACTTCTCCCTCCTCACCGACGACGACCGGCCGATGACGAAGAAACAGCTGGCCGCCGAGCTGGGCCACGAGCTGATCCCTTCCCCGACCGACTACCGCGCCGCCGTCGACCAGCGGCTGTTCGGCCTCGGCCGGGAGCGGTACGAGCAGCTGCTCACCCTCATCCTCACCCTGCGCCGCCCGCAGCTCGCCAAGAACCTCGACCCGGCCAAGCTCTCCGACACCCTCACCGAGGGCCTGCGCCCGCTGGACGACGACCTCATCGCCGAAGCCGCCCGCTCCTTCGACGACATGGAGTCCGTGCAGCGCACCCTGGAAGGACTGGCCGCCGCCGACGACGCCACCCAGACCTTCCTCGCTGGTTACTCCACCTACCTGCGGGTCCACGCCCGCGTGGCCGCCGACAGGCTCACCGCCCGCCGCACCGAGACCGCCGCACGCACCGCAGCCCTGGACACCGCTGCAGCCGAACTGGCGGCAGCCCGCGAGCAGCAGGCCGCCACCGAGACCCACGCCGAGACCGCCGACGCCGCACTCACCGCCCTGCGAGCCCGCCTCGACCAGCTGCGCTCCTCCGCCGCCTACCAGGCCGTCGAGCAGCTCGCCGACCTGGAACGCCTGGTGCGTACCTGCGAGCACACCGCCCAGCAGGCCACCGCCGAACGCGAACGCCGCACCACAGCCACCGGCCGCGCCCGCGCCGAAGCCGAACGCGCGGCCCAGCTCGCCGCCGAGCTGGAAGCCGCCGCCTCCCGTGACGCCGCCGCCGTCGCCGACCACGCCCACAGCGCGGGCATTGCTTGGACCCCGGCCGACGCCGAACCCGTCCGGCTCGCCGAGCGGTCCACCGCGCTCGCCACCGCCCGTCACGACGGCGTGCGGTCCGTACGTGCCGCGCAGCAGGACTGCCGCAGCGCCGAGCAGACCCGCGACCTCGCCCGCAGCGCCCTCGACCGTGCCCAGGAGGCGGTCCGTGGCGCCGAAACCGCCGAAACCGACGTCGAGCGGGCTCTCGAGGCCGCCCGCGCACAGGCGCGAGAGGCACTCGCCCAGTGGACACAGGCCCATGGCCTGCTCCTTGCCGAGGGCGCCGCCCACCGCCTCGCACAAGCGCTCGACCTCACCGGCGAGGACATCACCGGCGAAGGGGAAGCGGCCACCCTCGCCGACACGTTCACCGAGGCCGTCGCCCCCGCCGTGCAGGAACTGCGCGACACCTTGGCCGCCCTGCGCGGCCGGCGCACCGGCCTCGAACGCCGCCGCGCCGAGACCGAGGCCGAGCGCGAACGCATCGCCGCCGAGCATGACGACGCACCTCCCGCCACCCGCGGCCGCACCGCCGACCGGGCCCGGGAGGCGGGGGTGCCGCTGTGGCAACTCGTTGACTTCGCCCAGCATCTGACGGAAAAGCAACAAGCGGGTCTGGAAGCGGCCCTGGAGGCATCCGGCCTCCTCGACGCGCTTGTCACCGCCGAGGACACCCCCGTGCCGGCCGGGCACAGCGACGGCTACCTGCATGCCCGCACACCCATCGACGGACCCAGCCTGGCCGACCTGCTGCGCCCGGAGGACGGCACGCCGATCCCCGCCGCGCGCGTCACCGCTGTCCTGCGCTCCGTCGCCGTCACCTCCCACCCCGGCTCCGGCTCCGCGCAGATCACCCTGGACGGCCGGTACGTCGCCGGGATCCTCGTCGGCGCGCACACCAAGGAGCACGCCGAGTACGTCGGCGCCACCGCCCGTGAGCGTCGCCGCGCCGCCCGCATCGCCGCCTGCGAGGCACTGCTCGCCGAACTCGACGCCGAACTCGGTGAGCTGGCGCGATCCCAGGCCGGTACCGAGGCACGCCTTGAGGCGTACGCCGCCGCGCGTGCCGCCTTGCCCCGCACCGCCGGTATCACCGCCGCCCTGCGCGAACTCGACAAGGCCGCCGCCCGTCTACGCGCCACCCGCGAGGCCGCCGACGCCGCCCAGGCCTCGTACGACGAGTCCGTGGCCGTCTGCTCGGTGGCCGAGCGCACCCTGCGCCGCACCGCCGCCGAGCACGGCATCGCCCCCGACCGCGTCGACGCCGTCGAGAGGGCCACCCGCGCCTTCGAGGCCGCGGTAGGCGAACTCGCCGCCCGCCGCCGCGAACACACTCGGCAGTCGGAGGCAGCAGGAGCCGCCCACGACCGGCTGAGTGCGGCCGCCGAGGACGAGGAAGCCGCCCTGGACGCCGAGCGCACCGCGCGTCGCCGCCACGCCGAGGAGGCCGCGGGGCTCGACGCCCTTCAGCAGGCTGTCGGCGCGGAAGCGCAGGACGTAATGCGCCAGGTGCAGCAGGCCGAGGATGCCCTCGACGGCGCGGTCCGGGGGGCCGAGACGGCCACCGCCGCCCTGCATTCCGCCATCGCCGCCGCCGCTTCCGCCGAGGCCCGCCGTTCCGCGGCGGCCGAGGCCCGTTCCGTCGCCGCCGCCGAGGAGAAGGACACCGCCCGGGGCCTTGCCCCGTACGCCGCCCGTGAACTCCTCGACATCCTGCGCTGCCCAGCCAGCCTCGACTGGCCCGCCCAGGAGGCCGACTGGACGGGCTCCGAACTGCCCGCGGCGGCGGTCGCCGTCCACGAGGCGATCCGGGCCGCCACCCGCGATCTCGCGCCCACCGAGACCAGCGTCAAGCAGTCCGTCACCCGCCTGACGAAGGCCCTGGACGACCTGCAGGCACAGCTCGCCGCCGCCGGACAGGACTACCGGCCCGAATGGGACAGCTCCGACGGCGTGATCGTCGTCCGCGTCGCCGACGAGGAAGGCCTCCTGCCCGTCGCCTCCTTCGCCGAGAAGATCGCCGAGCACCGCCGCGACCAGGCCGAGCTGCTCAGCGACTCCGAGCAGCGGATTCTGGAGGACGCCCTGCTCACCCGGCTCGCCCAGCAAATCCACGACCGCACGGTCGACGCCCGGGACCTCATCCGGCGCATGAACACCGACATGCGCGAACGCAGGATGTCCTCCGGCACGACGGTCGGCGTGAGCTGGCTGCTCGCCGACGACCTCGACGACGGGCAGCGCGCCGTCTGCGCCCTCCTCGACGCGGACGCCGCCCGGCTCGGCCCCGAAGGACTCGCCCGGATCCGCGCCCACTTCGCCGCGCAGATCAAGAACGCCCGGGCCCGCCACCGCGACCTTCCCTACCGCGAACTGCTGGCCCAGGTCCTCGACTACCGCCGCTGGCGGCAGTTCGCCTTCCAACTCGTACGCCCCGACAAGAGTGAGGAGCGGCTCACCCGCGCCCGGCACAGCCGCCTCTCCGGCGGCGAGCAGTCCGTCTCGCTGCACCTGCCGCTGTTCGCCGCCGCGCACGCCATGCTCAACTCCGCACATCCGCACGCCCCGCGGCTGCTCGCCCTGGACGAGGCGTTCGCCGGCGTCGACGACACCGGCCGCGGCGAACTGATGTCGCTGGCCGCGCAGTTCGACCTCGACCTCTTCATGACCGGCTACGACCTGTGGGCCGCACACGCTTCCGTCCACGCCGCCGCCCACTACGATCTCGCGCACTCGGCGATCGACCACACCGTCTCCGCGCTGCTGCTCCTCTGGGACGGCGAGAGGCTGCTCGCCGACGGCATAGGCGACCTCACCTCCGCCCTCGGCTCACCCGGCACCCGCCGCGTGCCCGGGCCGAAGGAGGCCGCCGTTGCCGACTGAGCCGCACGGCTACGAGGAACTGCGCGGTGAGGGCTGGACCCGGCTGCTGGCCGCTGCCCGCCGCAGGCTGGAACGTACCTCAGGCGCGCTCGACGGCGAGATCGGCCTCTCTACCCCCAGCGAGGCAGAGCGCCGCACCGTCATCGGCGTCACCGGCCGCTACCGTCCCGAGACGGCCAAACGCCTCGCCGTCTCTCTCACCGCCCTCGACGCCTACCTGTACGACCGCTACGGCACCGGCCTGCTTCAGACCCTCGGCCACCTGAATGGCCCCCTGCGTGACCGGCCCGCCGAACGCGCCGACGAGGACACCCGCCGCGAGCAGGTCCTGGCCTCCGCCCACTCCAGCCGCCTAGCCACCGAGAGCTGGTTCGCGGCCTGGCTGGACCGCCTCGCCGCCGACGGCACCCTCACCCGCCTGCTGCGCCGCGGGGACGCACCCCTGATTGACGCGGCGGTGCGCGTCCTGGAACAACTCCCCGAGGACCCCTCCCGCATCCTGCCGCTTCCGGTCCTCGCTGAATGGGCCACCGGCGACACCAAAGCCCTCGTCCCCGGCACACCGCTCGAACAGCTCGTCCTGCGCGCCCTCGCCCAGCGCACCGGCGGCGACGTCCCGCGTGAAAGGGCCGGACGCCGTGCCCTGTGGGAGAGTGCGGGCGCCATCGCCGACGACCTCGCCAGCCAGGTCCTCGTCCTGGGTATCCGCCCTGAGGGCGACACGGTGGTCTGTGACTGGCTGCGCGATGCCGCCGACTTCGGCATCCCGTTCCGGCTCACCCTCCACCAGCTTGCATCCGACCTCGTGGTCCCTGCCGCCGGGGACATCTTCGTGTGCGAGAACCCGGCCGTCCTGCGCGCGGCCGCCGCCGAACTCGAAGCCGGGAGCGCGGCCCTGGTGTGCACCGAGGGCGTACCGTCCGCCGCCTGTCACAAGCTGCTCGCCGACGCGGTACGCACAGGAGCCCGGCTGCACTGGCGGGCCGACTTCGACTGGGCGGGCCTGCGCATCACGGCCACCGCCGTGGAACGCCATGGGGCGCACCCCTGGCGCATGACCACCGCCGACTACCGGGAAGCCCTCGGCCAGGGCGAGTCCACACCTCTCGGTGGCCCGCCCGCGGCCAGCCCCTGGGACCCCCAGCTGGCGTGGGCCATGAGGGAGTCGGGTCAAGCCGTCATGGAGGAGCGCCTGCTGCCCGCGCTCTTGGCCGACCTCACCCGCACCTGACGCCGCACGCTCTGGCCAGGTTGGCCGCGGTCGGATACCGAGCTGCCAGCGCAGCATCGCATTCTTATGGCGCAGCGCGAGCTGCTCTACGTCCCTCGCCCGGTCGGCACAGGAGAGGAGCCGGATCAGACACACGCGGTCCGGATGCTGGGCAGCGTCTTCCACGGCTACGTCAGCCTGGAGCTGGCCGGAGGTTTCGAGCACAGGGTCGCCGGCGCACAGGAATCCTGGGCCTGGATCGTGGATTCCCTCGACGCTCTGCTACGGAACCGGGCCACACCCTGACCATCAGCGGTCCGAACTGCCGGATGTTGTCTGGGGAGTCGGGCTGATCTTGTGGTGTGTGTTGTTCGTGCTGTGGCTGTGGCTGCTGATGTATGGGTCATGGTTCTGGGGGTGGTTTGCGACTGAGTGGGGGGTGTTGTTGGTGTTAGGTGTTGTTGGTGTCAGGTGGGGTTGTGGGTGGGGGTGAGGGGGCCGTTGGTGGTGATGATGGTGGTGAGGGGGTAGGGGGGGTGGTTGGTGCCGTAGAGGGTGAGGAGGGGGGTGTTGTCGGGTTGGCGTTGGCCGGTGTAGAGCCAGGTTTGGCCGTGGCGGTCGGTGTGGCCGCGGGCGAGGTCGTAGATGCGGCCGTGGTGGTAGTAGGGGTCGTCGGCGGTGGTGGTGGCTTGGTCGAGGAGGTGGGGGACGTGGTGGGCGGTGAGGTGGATGGGGGTGTTGTTGAGGTGTCCGGTGGCGGTTTGGGTGGTGCCGATGCGGTGGGTGGGTGTGTGGGGGGGTGCGCCGATGGTGGTGAGCCAGTATTCCCAGTCGTCGAGGGTGAGGGCGTTGATGTGGATGGTGATGTGGTCGTGGTGGGGGGTGATGTGGGTGAGTTCGAGTCGGTGGGCGTGGTCGGTTCGGAGTTGGGTGGCGGTGGCGGCTGCGCGTTGGGCGGGGTCGGGGTCGGGATCGGGGTGGGGGTGGGGGTGGGGGTGGGGGTGGGTGTTGGTGGTGTTGGGGGTGTGGGACTCGTTGGGGGTGGGGGTGTTGTCCGTGGTGGGGGCTTGGTGGGGTGTGGGGGTGGGGTCGGTGGTGTCGGTTGTGTGGGTCCTGTCGGGTGGTTCGGTGGTGTTCAGCGTGTGGGTGTCGTCTGTGGTGGGGGTGTCGTCGGTGGTGTGGGTCCGGTCGGGTGTGTGGGTTTCGTTGCTGGTGTGGGTCCAGTCGGGTGTGTCGGTTTCGTCTGTTGTGTAGGTCGTGTTGGGTGTGGGGGTTTCGTTGGTGGTGTGGGTGGGGTGGGGTGTGCGGGCCCAGCGGGGTGTGTGGTGGGTGGTGCGGGGGAGGGTGATGGCGCCGCGGAGCATGGGGGTGGGTGGGTTGGGGGGTGGGGTGGTGTCTGAGGTGTGGTGTGTGGTGGGTGGGCTGGGTTGCGCTGTGAGGAGGTCGGTGAGGGTGTGGGCGGGGCTGGGTTGCGGTGTGAGGAGGTCGGTGAGGGTGTGGGCGGGGCTGGGTTGCGGTG
The DNA here is from genome assembly GCF_036281785.1 of Streptomyces chiangmaiensis. Taxonomy (NCBI): domain Bacteria; kingdom Bacillati; phylum Actinomycetota; class Actinomycetes; order Kitasatosporales; family Streptomycetaceae; genus Streptomyces; species Streptomyces chiangmaiensis. Next base: position 10,076 of record NZ_JAYWVC010000205.1, read on the forward strand.
TGGGGAGGTCGGTGAGGTCTAGGGGTGGGCTGGGTTGCGGTGTGGGGAGGTCGGTGAGGTCTAGGGGTGGGGTGGGTTGTGGTGTGTGGGGGTGGTCGGGGGGGTCCAGGGGTGGGGTGGGTTGTGTGTGGGGGTGGTCGGGGGTTTGGGTATCGGGTGGGTCGGTGGGTGTGTGGTCTGTTCTGGGTGGGTGGGGTTGTTCTGGGTGGGTGGTGGGGGTGTTGTCGTCGGGGGTGTGGTCGTGGGGGGTGTTGGGGTGGGGGGTGTTGTTGTCCGGGGTGTCCGGGGTGTCCGAGGTGTGGGGGGTGGGGATGAGGTGGCCTTGTGCGGTGAGGTCGGCGATGAAGGTGTGGGCGAGTTGGGTGAGGCGTTGGGTGAGGTCGTGTTCGATGGGGTTGTGGTGGTTGGAGGTGGTGGTCATGGGGTTCCGCCTTGTGTGGGGTGGTGTGTGTGGGGTGGTTTGGTCGTTGTGTTTGTGTTGTCGGGGGTGGGTGGTGTGGGGGTTAGGCGGGTGTTGCTGCGTAGGCTTTGCGGAGGGAGTCGAGGGCGCGCCATTGGAGGGTTTTGACGGCGGCGTTGGTGGTGCCGAGGGTTTGGGCGGTTTCGGTGACGGTGAGGTCGGCGAGGAAGCGGAGGCGGATGACGGCTTGTTGGCGTGGGGTGATGTCGTTGAGGGCGTGGTGGAGGTCGTTGATGGCGAGGGTGGTGAGGGCGGTGTCTTCGGCGGTGTTGGTGGGGGTGGTCCAGGTGTCGCCGATGTGGGTGATGTGGTCGACGTAGGTGAGTTTGCGGGTGGCGGCGATTTTGTAGTGGTCGGCGATGGTGTTGCGGGCGATGGTGCAGAGCCAGGCGCGGATGGAGGTGCCGGTCCAGGTGAAGGTGGTGATTTTGGCCCAGGCTTTGACGAAGACGTCGGCGGTGAGGTCTTCGGTGAGGGTGGGGTTGGATTTGACGCGGTTGCTGATGAAGGTGGTGATCATGTGGTGGTGCATGCGGTAGAGCTCGCCGAATGCTTCGGGGTCGCCTTGTTGGGCGCGGGTGATGAGGGCTGGTTCGGGTTCTGTGTGGGGTGGTGGGGTGGGTACGGTGTGAGCCTTAGTGATCAAGGCTTGCTCCTGGGGCGTTGAGTGGTTGGCTGGTGATGGGCAGCCGGGGGGCTGCTTGTTGTGTGGTGGCCGGCTGGTGGGTGGCGGGCGCCGGTGATGGACGCCCGTGGTGGCCGGCCGGTGGTGGGTGGTGTGGTGGGCGCCGGTGGGTGGTGATCGCTGGCTGGTGGTGGGGGCTGGTGGTGGTGGCGGGTGGCCGGGTGTGGGTTGGTGGGTGGTCTGGGGGGTTGGGTTGGTGGGGTGTCAGGTGTGTGGGGGGTGGGGGTGGTTGGGGGTGGTGGTGTGGGGGTCGTCGTAGACGAGGGTGTCGAGTTGGATGTTGTAGGTGCCGTGGAGGGTCCACAGGGTGGTGAGGCTGGGTTGTTTGGTGCCGGCGGCGAGGCGGTGGAGTGTGGATCTGCTGATGCCGGTGCGTTCGGCCATGTCGGCGACGGTTTCGTCGCCGAGTTCTTTGGCTTTGACCAGGAGTGTGGTCATGTGGAGGCGGAGCATGGTCGGGGACCCCCTCGGGGAGGTGCATTCGTGCGGTTGGCCCACGCGCACGCAACGTATGCAAGTTGCCGGGGTGGAGTGACGCAAGGGTATTTTGATTCGTACTGGGGTGCGAGATCGGTTGTGTGGCCTGCGGGTATGTGGATCTAGGCCTGTGACCTGCGAAGGTGCACGCGTGCAACTGGCGTGGATTTGCGTGCGTGCGCGCTACCCTCCGTGCATGCGGAGCATGGAAGATCCCCCCCACGGGAGTCGGGCGAGGCGGTTAGTTCAGGCGCGGCGGGTCGGCGCGTATTTGACGGCGGTGGCGACCGCGGCCGGGTATGACGTGCGGCGGCGGCAGGGTGGTCGGGCGCAGTTGGCGGCCGTGACCGGTCTGAGTCTGACCACGATCAGTCGGACGTTGGACGGTAAGACGTTGCCGCTTCCTTCGCAGTTGGCGACGTGGGCGACGGTCCTGAATCTTGATCATCGCAGGATGTTGGTGGAGAGCGGTCTGATTCCGGAGCAGCGGGGGCCGCAGGGTGTGCGGGGGGAGGTTGCTGTGGGGGTGTTGTCGCCGGATGAGGCGATGAATGCGTGGGGGATCACTGATCCGATCATCCGTAAGACGCTCAGTGGGAGTATTGCGCAGGCGATCCAGTTGCAGGAGGAGCTGGATGCGGCGGGTGATTTCGGGGTGGTCGCTTTGGGGTGAGCGGGGGCGCGCGGTGCGCGGGGTGCGCGTGTGGGCCCCATCTCCTGCGTGCGGGGCGTGTGGTGCCTGCCGCTGTGGAGGGGGCCGGGTCCTGATCGCACGCGGGGGTGGCCGGGGTCGGCGGTGTGTGGTGTGGGCCGGGTCGGCGGTGTGTGGTGTCGGTCGGGCTCGGTTGTGTTGTGGGCCGCCTTTGAGCGCTCTGCCGTTTTTGAGTGTTCTGATGTGTGAGCTGTCGATCACCGTCTTCGACCGGTCCTGCGTGTCGGCGGGGTTCAGTTCGGGGGTGCGCTGACACCGGACCCGATCCCGTCCCGCCCGCCGCGTCGGCGAGCCGGTTCGCGGACGCGGTGGTGGCCGTGGTCGGGGCCTGGAAGGCCGCGGCCTCGCGCTGGGTGGGCGTCGGCGAGGTGTCGCTGTGGCAGCGGGCCTGCGCGGCGAGCCGGGGCCGTTTGCTGTCGTCGAGATGGCCTTGATCGCCGATCAGCACCAACTGCTCCTGGCCTTTGGCGGGTTGTTCCTGACGGCGTCGGCGGGCTCATGCCCGTGACGAGACGGTGAGGAAGGTGGACGTGCCGAAGAAAGATGACGATGAGGCAGCCCGGACGGAGAGAGCCCGGCGGATCGGCCTGTTCCGCTACATGCTTATCCGTGAGGCCGCCGACTCGGGCCTGACCGGCCGGCAGCGCGGTGCTTTGGTGCGCAAGTTGGCCCAGTAGGAGCATATCGACGCTGACGGCCGGCCGGTGTGGATCACCCGGTGGACGCTGGACCGCTGGATCCTGGAGTGGCGCCAGGGCGGCTTCGACGCGCTTCCGCCCTCTTTGCGCCAGTCCCAGCCCTGCACCCCGCCCGAGGTGGTCGAGCTGGCGATGGCGCTGAAGAAGGAGAACCCGGACCGCGCGGCCGCGCAGGTCAGGAGGATTCTACGGGCTCAGCTGGGCTGGGCGCCGGACGAGCGCACGCTGCAGCGGATGTTTCACCGCACCGGTCTCATCGCGCTCAAAACGGCCAGGCCCGCTGACGCCTTCGGCCGGTTCGAGGCCGACCGGCCCAACGAACTCTGGGTCGGGGACGCGCTGCACGGGCTGCGGATCGATGGCCGCAAGATGTACTTGTTCGCCTTTCTCGACGACCATGCGCGGGCGGTGGTCGGGCACTGCTGGGGATTTGCGCAGGACACCGGGGACCTCCCCCCGTCCGTCTGGCCGCCGCCTTGCGTCCGGCCCCGGCCGCCCGCGGTGTCCTGCAGTACATCTTGTGGACAACGGCAGCGCGTTCGTCGACTCCTGGTTGCTGAGGGCTTGCGCGAAACTCGGCATCAAGCTGGTGCACTCGGTCCCCGGACGCCCCGAAGGACGCGGGAGGATTGAGAGGTTCTTCCGCACCGTGAACGGCGAGTTCACCAAATAT
>NZ_JAYWVC010000206.1:0-13605 GCF_036281785.1 Streptomyces chiangmaiensis
CAAATAGAGGCTGGCGATCTCCAAGGGCCCGACACGGCGCGGCATGGGCCGCAGCAGAACCTTCTGCGTGGCGTCGGCCACGGTACGAACTTCGGTGAGTGTGTACTCACGCTGCAGGCGCAGATGGCTGGCGTACGCGGCGGCCGCGGTGACCGCGGCGATGGCTCCTGCGGTGAACAAGAGGGAATGCTCCGACGCCGTGACAGCGTAGACCGCGACCCCCAGCAGGCAGGTCAGCCCGAGGACCAGTGTGGGCACAACCCGCCACAGCGCTGCCGCGAGTGCGGGAGCGGCCGGAAGCAGCCGAGCGATGGCCACTTCGGGCGGCGTCAACACCCCGAGGACGCCAAGAAGCAGTGTCAGGAGCAGCGGCGAGACCAGCACCGGATCCCGACGGACTCGGCCCCACCACCGCGCACTGCTCCCACCAAGGTCCCACATAGGCGCAAATATAGGCAGAAACCAAAAATAGTGATGGTATCCGCGTCCTACGGGACCGGCGCGAATCAGGAAGGGCGATAACCGTCACGCCGGATTGAGTGTGGAAGCTTCCCCGCGGCGGGAGCGGACCACGTTGACTGCTCCCCTCCCTGAGGCTGAAGGGAGGGGATTCTCGCCTTCGGGCTGAGTGGGGATTTCCAGCTCACGCTGCCAGGCCAGGCGGCGCCCCGTCTGGTCTTCCCCGATCAGCACCAGCCGGGGCCGGACCCGCCCCCGATGGCAGCGGTCGCCTCCGAGGGCCTGGCCGCCGCCGGCCCGTCCCGCCCGGGGCAGCCAAGGCCGCACGGGGTCAGTCGAGCGTGCAGTGCCCGGTCCGCCCATGGAGCTGCCTGGCCAAGGTGTGAGGCCAACTCTCGCCGCCTCGCCGGGTGCTCACCGGATTCCTCCGAGGATGCCCCGGCCTTCAGGACGGCGGACTGTCGAGCCCGGCTCCTACGATGCCGGTCATGGCACGCTTTGAGGATCTTCAGCTCCCCTTCTGGGACACCAGCAGCGACTACGGAGTGCAGCCGCCCCTGACCGACCGGGCAGTCGTGGAGGCCGAGCGGCTGTTGAACGTCACACTCCCCGACTCGCTGTTGGACCTGCTCCGCAATCAGAACGGTGGCCAGGTCAGCGACAGCCGGAATGCCTTCCCCACAAGCCTGCCGACCTCATGGAGCGCCGACCACGTCCCGTTCGACAGCGTGATGGGTATCGGTCACCGCGAGCGGACGTTGTCCATGCTCGACAGCCCCTACCTGGTCGAAGAATGGGGCCTGCCCACGGCGGTGGTGCTGGTCTCGGGTAACGGGCACTACTGGATCGGGCTCGACTACCGGACCTGCGGCCGGCACGGGGAACCGTCCGTTGCCTGGTTCGATGCGGACGACAACTCGGAACTGGCCCTCGCGCCGGACTTCCACTCCTTCATCAAGGAACTCACTTCCGCCCGGGAGTTCAAGAGCGAGCGGAACGAAGGGGCACCCGGCTGACCTCACCGGCGAAGCGCCCACCAGCCGGGGCCAACTCCCCGCCACGAGCCCCATCACCGGGGCGAACCATGCCTGATACGGCACCAGCTCAGCCCGAGGGGAGGGAGCAGTCAAGCCCTGGAACGCATCGGCCCCGTCCAGCCGGGCGGTGCTGGACGGGGCCGAGCGGTACGACGGTGTGGTGGCCGGCACCGGCCAACAGGCGTGGCCGGCTGACGGAAGGGGCCGGCGCGGCCCTGCCTGCGGCGCCCTGTCGACGCGTCGACCACGAGACGAATATCACAATTCGGGCATCGCTGTCACACTTCGGAGGCATGACTCGTCCTCCCCGCATGAACGAACCGAGCGCCACCGCCGAGGCGGCGAGGATCTTCGAGGAACTGCGGCCCCGCCTGATCGGCGTCGCCTACGGCCTCCTCGGGACCCTCGCCGAGGCCGAGGACGTCGTGCAGGAAGCCTGGATCCGTCTCCAGCGTTCGGACCTCACCACGATCGATGACCTCACCGGTTGGTTGGTCACTACTACTTCCCGTATTGGCTGCGACGTGCTGCGTTCGGCCCGCGTGCGCCGTGAGGCATACGTCGGGCCGTGGCTGCCCGAACCGGTCGAGACCGCGCCGGACCCGGCCGACGCCGTCAGCCTTGCCGACTCCTTGTCCTGGGCGATGCTGGTGGTGCTGGAGAGCCTCTCACCGGCCGAACGTGCCGCGTTCGTTCTCCACGACGTCTTCGGACTGTCCTTCATCGAGGTCGGCACAGCCCTGGGTCGCGGTCCAGCCGCGTGCCGCAAGCTTGCCAGCCGCGCCCGGGTCCGTGTCGAGCAGCGCAAGCCGCGCTTCAACGTCGACCCGGAGGCCCACCGGGAGGTCGTCGATGCGTTCGCGGAAGCCGCTCACACGGGAGACATCGACAAACTGGTGCGACTGCTGGATCCAGAGGCGCTGTTGACCACTGACGGTGGCGGAGTGGTGCGTGCCGTACTCGAACCGCTCCGTGGAGCAGATGAGATCGCCCGGTTCTTCGCGCGCGGCGCCCGCTTCGCGCCTGACCGCGAGTTCCGCGCCATCAGCGTGAACGGTGGTCCGGCGCTTCTGATGGTCGATGACGGCCGAGTCAGCGCCGTGGTCGCGCTTGGGATCCGCGAAGGGCGCGTGACCACGATCGACGCGGTCCGCAACCCCCATAAGTTCCACGGCCTCCATACCACCCGTGAGGCCGAGTAAGGAAAGGAAACAGATGGAAGCCCGTTTCAACTTCACCGACGCCGAGTTCGGCCGACAGTTCTTCCGCAAGTTCGGCGCCGCCGCGCTGTCGCTGTACGAGGCGCCCCTGGCGAAGACCGTCCAGGAGCTGGTGAAGATCCGCGCAAGCCAGATCAACAGCTGCGCAGCCTGCACCGACATGCACACCAAAGACGCCCTGGCCTCAGGTGAAACGCAGCAGCGACTCAATCTGGTCGCGGTGTGGCGGGAGGCTACGGTCTTCACCGAGGCCGAGCGTGCCGCGCTCGCCCTCACCGAGCAGGGCACGCGGCTCGCCGATACCCGTGGTGTGGACGACACGACCTGGGAGGCCGCCCGGAAGCACTTCGACGACGAGGAGTTGGCCGCGCTGATCGCCCTGATCGCGGTCATCAACGCCTTCAACCGCTTCAACGTCATAGTCCGGAATCCGGCCGGCGACTACACGCCCGGCCAGTACGCCTAGGAGACCGGGCGGGCCCCACCGCTTGAAGCGGTCGGGCCCCTTCGGATCCCGCCCCGGGGGTGACGAATCCCCCCTTCAGGGAGGGGAGCCTTCAAGGCTGGTTCCCCCTCGGGACGGTGCGCCGGTCTCGACGCCCAACTTCTTGAACTAAGCGCAAGAGCACGTTGGCAGGGGACTTGAACTATGCGCAAGAGGAGTTTCTGAACTTTGTACAAGAGGCTGGTGCCGCTCTATCGTGGGCCCATGCCACGCAACACCCTCACCCGCGATCAGATCGTCCGCACCGCCGTCGAGCTGCTCGACGAGGAAGGCCTCGAAGGCCTGAACATGCGCAGCCTCGGCAAGCGCCTGGACAGCGCGGCCACCGCGGTCTACTGGCACGTCAAGAACAAGGACGATCTCGTCCAGCTGGCCGGAGACCTGGTCTGGCACGAGATCGAGCTCCCGAAACCGGACGCGAGCGACTGGCGCTCCGCGGCCGTGTCGCTCGCCGTCGACCTGCACGCCATGTTCGGGCGCCATCCATGGCTGGTGCAGGCCTTCGGCTCCTACCTCTTCTACGGTCCGGGCAAGGCACGGTACGACGACCACTGCCTCGCCCTGTACGAGCAGGCCGGGTTCACCCCCGCCGACGCCGACCAGGTCGCCGCGGCCGTCTTCACCTACGTGCTCGGCAACGCGCTCGGCACAGCGGCCATGGTCTCCCTCAACCGGCGCCTGAACCGGGGCGGCCACGACCCGCAGGCGCTCATCGAGGCCACCATGGCCAAGGCAGCAGAAGTCGCCCAGGAATTCCCCCGTCTTCGTGCACGTCTGGCCAAGCCCTCCGCCACCGACTACGCCGCCGCACCCGAACAGACCCTCGAACGCGGCCTCCGCGCCCTCCTCGCCGGACTCGAAGGCCCGGTTCCCGTATAGCTGCGGCCACGTGTCATCTGTGGGCAACTGAGCTGATCAGCCCCTTGGTCGGCCGACGGTGTCCGCCTCGGACTCGACCACTACCCGAAGGCCCTGCTGCGCAAGCCCGGCACCCTGCCCAGGGCGACCACGCTGGACCACGTCCGCGCCGCCGGCCGGCTCACCCCGTGCACGACGCCTGGTGGGAGGCGGTGCGCACGGCACACGGCACGCATCGCTGGACGAAGATCTTCATACGGTCCTCGCCTCTGCGCGGTCATCGTGGACCGGCTCACCTTCGGCTTGACGACACCATCGAGACCGGCACCGGCTCCTACCGCCTCGTGCACGCCGAAACGCAGCAGAACGGCGGCCGGCCACGGGCCACCACCGCGATCACGCGCCTAATGTCCCATCGGCTTGGACCCGGGCCAGCACCTGGTCGGCCAGCTCCTGCGGGGTCAGCTCGCCATCCAGGAACACCGTGTCGCCGGGCAGAGCGTCGGCCGCGGCCATGCACGGTTCGATCCTGCCCTTGCACCAGCGCCGGACCCGCTCGTCCTGCTCGGGATCATCCGGCGTGAAGCTCCGGCTGTCGATCCGCTCCTCCAGGACCTCTCGGGAGACCTTGAGGAAGAAGTGGTGAACGTCGATGCCCGCATCCTTCAACACACCGAAAATCTCACCGACATACCCGGCATTCACCACGGTCATGGGGACCAGGACCGGGCGACCGTACTCCTCGACCAGGCCCACCGCCAGGTCGGCGACCTGCCGCCGCCACAGCCGAAGGTCCTGGAAGTCACCGGTCGGCACCTCCACGATCTCCCGCAGCACATAGCCGACCATCTCCGGGTCATAGACCAGCGCCTCGGGCCAGCGTGGACGCAACTCGTCCACCAGCGTGCTCTTCCCGCTGCCGAACGCACCGTTCAACCAGACGATCAACGTGTTCCCCCAGCCCGGTTGCCATGCCCGCGCACCGGGCCCGGCGTGTCGGATCAGCATGCCGCGCGGTCTGGGCGGAGCCAAAATCCATTGCCAGAACATGCCCGAAAGATCACCAAGTGGGGCCGAACCCCACTGTCAGGCGGGGTCGGTTCCCGTTGTCGAAACCAGGCCGGCTCCCCGACCGTCCAGGATGTTCTGCACTCCGGGCAGCTGGACGCCCCGTCGGCCTGCACTGCTTCGGTCCTCGCCCGCGCCGCCGTGTCCGGCGCCCATGCCGCGACCGGCACGCCGACGAGCAGAACAGGCCGCCACCATTGCCGACAGCGCGCGGAGACGTGGGGCGCAGACTTGAGTCTCCTGCAGGGGGAGACCGGAGGGTGAGTTCATGGACGGCGGCACGCTGTACTCGATCGGTGAACTGGCCCGGCGCACCGGGCTGACGGTCAAGACGATCCGGTTCTACTCCGATCGCGGCATCGTGGTGCCTGCCGACCGCACCCATGCCGGTTACCGGCTCTACGCCCCGGATGCTGTCGCTCGCCTTGCCCTCGTGCGGACGCTGCGGGAACTGGGACTCGGTCTCGACATGATCCGGCGGGTCGTGGACCAGGAACTCACACTCAGCGACGTCGCCGCGGAGCACGCCGCCGCACTGGATGTGCAGATCAGCGTCCTGCGTCTGCGGCGGGCGGTGCTGACAGCCGCCGCCAAACGCGAGCCCACCTTCGAGGAGATGGAACTCATGCACCAGCTGGCCACACTGTCCGCGGCCGAACGCCGCCGCCTGATCGACGACTTCCTCGACACCGTCTTCGAAGGCCTCCACAGCGGCTCCCGCCACGCCGCAACTCGGCGCTCCATGACACCCGAGCTCCCCGACAGTCCCACAGACGAGCAGATCAGGGCATGGGTGGAGCTGGCCGAACTGTCCCTGGACCCGGACTTCCGCACCAGTGTGCGGCGCCTGGCCGAAGACCATGTGGCCGGCCTGCCCGACGGCGCCCCCATGCCACCGCGTCCGGACATCGTCGCCGTCACCCGTGATCTTGTGGGGCTAGCCGTGGCGTGCGGCATCAGCCCGGATTCGCCTCGGGCCGATCCTGTCGTCGCGGCGCTCACCGCTCAGTGCGCACGCGCCCGCGGCCGCCGCGATGATGCCGGGCTGCACCGGTGGCTGCTGCACCGTCTGGAAGCCGCGAGCGATCCGCGCAGGGACCGGTACTTCCAGCTGCTCGCGCTGATCAACGACTGGCCGGTACCGGAACGCCTCGTCCCGGTGATCGACTGGTCCGTCACAGCTTTGCGGGTACGGGCAGCTCGATGACGCAACAGCCTCGCGGCTCCGCCGGACAGCAACGGGGACGGTTGAAGGCTCCCCTCCCTGAAGGGAGGGGATTCTCCACCCTCCAGGGCCGATGTGGGGATCTACGGCTCAGGCTGCCGCCCGGGCCCGCGGCCCAGGCGGTCTTACGCCCTCAGCACCGTCCGGGTTCCAACCTGCTCGGACCAGCATCACGCGGGCGGAGTTGATCTCTCGCGCAGGGTCAACGGAGAGGACAGCGGTCACTGTGCGGAGTCGATTGCCTGCTGCGCCTTGTTCTGCAGTTCCTTGGCTCCTTGCTGCGGGGTGAGCTTTCCGGAAGTCACCTTGGTGAACACGTCTGCGGCGATTTCGCCCCGGACGCTGGCGAGCGCGGTACTTTGCGGCAGCAGGTGTGCGTGCGGGGCGATGTCGTTGATCGCCGTGCCGTATTGGGGTGCGGACTTGATGGCGTCGTTGATTGCCGGATTGGCGATACTCGACTGGGTGGCGGGAATGCACCCCTGGCCGGGGCACATCAATGCCTGGTTCTGCGCTGAGGCCATGTACTTGGCGAAGAGCCAGGCGGCCAGCTGTCGTTGCGGCGTGCTGTGGAAGACCACGTGCGCGGAGCCGAACAACTCGGTCAGCGGCGGCTGGCCTTGAGCGTGCGGGAACATGGCGATCTGCCAGTCGGCGTTCTTCATGTCACTGGACCAGGTGGTGGCGTATCCGGTGCTGGCGAAGACCATACCGGCCTGGCCGCTGGTGAAGGAGGACTTGTAATTGCCGGAGACCACCGCGCTGCCGTTGTGGAACATGCTCTGCCAGGAGCGCAGCACACCGACCGTGGTGGGGGCGTCCAGCTGCGCCTTGGTTCCGGCGGCATCGACCCAGGGGGTGCCTGAGGACCATATGGCGTCGAGGAGGTCAGCGCCGTCGCCGGGTGCGGTCACCCAACCGGGCTTGCCGGTGGCCCGCTTGATGGTTTGGGCGTCGCTTTGGAACTCCTGCCAGGTGGTGGGGGGCTGCTTGATTCCGGCCTTGTGCAGCAGGTCCATGTTGACGTAAAGAGCGTTGGCCGTGCTGGCGAAGGGCCAGGACATCGTCTGGTTGCCGTAGACCTTCAGCTTGGTACGGTCGATCGCGCCGGGGAAGAAGTCGCTTTTCTCCTTGGCGGACACGCCCCAGTGGGATGCGAGGTAGGGGTCCAAGGGCTGCAGGAGGTGGGCCTGGTTGTACTGGGCGGCGTACTGCTCGGAGGCGGTCGCGATGTCCGGTAGGCCGCCGCCGGCCGCGGCGGACTGGATCTTGGCGGCGAGGGCGGTCTCGTCGCTGCCGGCGCACACGTGCTTGACTGTGATCTTGTTGCGGTTCTCCTCGTTGAACCGCTTCACCGCGTCGGTGATGCCTTCGTCGCAGTAGCGTTCCCAGTAGGTGATCGTCACGGGCTTGTTCAAGGCGGCCGGCACGGCGCTCTGCTTGGGCGACGACGATGTGGCCGGTCCGGTGGCACCGCAGGCGGTCAAGCCGACAGCGCAGAGGAGCGCACCGGTCGTCAGGCCGGCCGTGCGCCAGGTTGTGTTCATCACAGGTCCTTCAGGTGGTGGGTGATGGTGGTAGGGCGAGGTGATGTAGGGCGAGGGTGGTATGAGGTGGGGGTTCAGCCGCGCAGGCCGGAGTAGGCCACGGATTCGCGGAACTGACGTTGGGCGAGGAGGTAGAGGGCCAGCATCGGCAGGATGCTCAGGGCGGCTGCTGCCATGATCAGGTTGGGCTGGCTGTTGAACTCTCCTTGCAAGTAGAGGATTCCGACCTGGACCGGCCGGATGGCCTCGCTGTTGGTGACCACCAGCGGCCAGAGCAGGGAGTTCCAGTACTCGAAGGTGGAGAGCACCACCACTACCGCGAGTGCCGGGCGCACCATGGGCAGGGCGACGGACCACAGGTAGCGCAGGCGCCCGCAGCCGTCCAACCGGGCGGCTTCCCAGTAGTCGGCCGGGATGCTCAGGAATGCCTGGCGGAGCAGGAAGATGCTGAATGCGTCTGCAGCAGAGGGCAGGATCATGCCGAGATACGTGTCGTACAGGCCGTGCCCGCCGTAGCCGCTCCCGTCGTTGCCACCGATGAACGGCAGGTGCCGGATGGTGACGAAGTTGGGGATCAGCGTCACCTCGCCAGGGATCATCATCGTCGCCAGGAACGCGGCGAACAGCAGCCTGCGGCCGGGGAACCGCATGTGCGCGAACGCGTAGGCGGCCAGGGTGGCGATGACGGCCTTCAGCAGGGTGCCGCCTGCGGCGAGGATGAACGAGTTGAGGTAGTAGCGGCCGAATGTCTGTGGCGGGGTGCGCCACGTCGTGGCGTAGTTGGAGAACTGGAACTTGTGCGGCCACAGGGTGGGCGGGAGGTGGGACACCTCGGCGCCCGACTTCAGTGAGGACAGCAGCATCCAGACGAACGGGAAGATCATCACTGCGGCGCCCGGTACGAGCACGACCAGTGGGAGCGTGGCCCGCAGGCGGTGCCGGAATCGCTGCGGATCAGGCATAGTGCGTCCTTCGGCCCAGCAGGCGGAACTGGAGGAGGGTGAGCAGCATCAGGACGGCCAGCAGCAGGAAGGACACGGCGCTGGCGTAGCCGACCTTGTTCTGCTCCTGGTAGAAGTCGTTGAAGATCTCGATGGTCAGTACGTTGGTGGTGCCCAGCGGTCCGCCGGCCCGTTGCACCCCGTTGCCGCCCCCGAAGCCCCCCTGGGTGAGCGCGTAGATCGGGGTGAACGCCTTGAACGACATCGCCGTGGTGTAGACGAGGAGGAACAGCGTGGTGGGCGACACGAGCGGCAGGACCACGTGCCGGACCTTGCGCCACCCGGCGGCCCCGTCGATGTCGGCCGCGTCCATCAGTTCGCGCGGGAGGGCGGACAGCCCGGACAGGTAGATCATCACGCTGAAGCCGAGCGTGTTCCAGACGCTGAAAACGATCACCACGCACAGTGCCACGCTGGGCCCCAGGAGCGCGTCCGGAAGGCCTGGCGAGAGGCCGATCGGCGCGAGCAGTTTCCTGCCGATCGGGGTCGGGTCCAGCAGCCAGGTCTGCGCGGGCAGCCCCAGAGCGCGCAGTACGGCGTTGGCCACACCCAGCTGCGGATCGAAGATCCACACGAAGACCAGCCCGCTGGCTGTGATTGTGGTGGCGTAGGGCAGGAAGAACAGAGTGCGCAGCAGATTGCGCAGCGCCCGCACGCGAAAGAGCAGGTAGGCGATCACGAAGGCGAGCGCGACGGAGGCGCCCACCGTGGCCACGGTGTAGTAGATCGTGTTCAGCAGGGCCTGACCGACCGGGCCTGCTTGGAGATGGCCGGAGGCGTCGTGGTCGACGAGGTCACTGCCGAAGATGTGGGCATAGTTGCCCAGGCCGACGAAACGTTCCGGCACGATCCCCCACTGCCAGAGGCTGATCCAGAAGCCGAACGCCACGGGCCACAGGCCGAAGACGCCCAGCAGCACGCCGGAGGGCAGGACATAGGCATAAGCCACCCAGTCCACCCCGCGCAGGCGGGACGGCAGTCGCCGGGCCTTGGCGCCTGGTGGAGCGAGACGGTCCGGTCCGCGGCGGCCGGAGGCCAGTTCCTTGTCGAGCGAGATGGTCACCGCGTCTCCTGCCTTGCTGCCGCTGCGGGCCCGCGGTCGACTACGGGGGCGTGGTCGGCTACGGGGGCGTGGTCGGTGCGCGCGGCGGGTGGGACGGGGCCGGGCCGCAGGTGCCGGCGGGTGGCGGCAACGTCGTCGGTGACCACGATGTCGACTGCCAGGTCCCGCAGCCTGGCTGCGGTCGCCCGCAGCATCGGCTCTTCCTCGGGAACGCCGGGCAGCCGGAGTTCGGCGCTCGTCATGAAGCCGATGCCGGCCTGGCGCAGCTGTGTGACCATGTCCGCGGTGGCGAACGTCGTGTCTCCGCTGACCAGCACGGCCCCGGCGGCCTGCGCAATGGCTACCGTGTCCACGGGCCGCCCGTGCTGGGTGATTCCGACGGCGACGTCGGGAGAGCGCCGGTGGAGGAAGCGGGCGAATTGGTGGTCCGGGCACTGGAGCACGACCTGCCCGCTCACGCCGGCTTGGTCGATCGCCTCCAGCAGGGCGTCGCCGATCGCCTCGGCCCGGTAGAAGTCCAGCGCGGGATAGTGCCGGATGTCGAGGTTGAGGTAGACGCGGTCCTTGGCCCAGCGCAGGACTTCTTCCAGCGTGGGGATCCGCTCACCCGCGAAGTCGGAACCGAACCAGCTGCCGGCCTCCAGAGCGGATATCTGATCGTTCGTCAGGTCCTGGACCCGGTGCGCTCGGCCCGTCGTGCGGGTGGTGGTGACGTCGTGGATCACGACGAGCCGGCCGTCGCGCGTGGGATGAAGATCGAGCTCGATCATGTCGGCCCCCGCAGACACTGCCGTGTCGAAGGCGGCGAATGTGTTCTCCGGGGCCTGGTTCAGCGCGCCGCGGTGAGCCGAGATCAGCGGGCTGCCCGAGGCGAGGGGAAAAGCGAGAGGAGTCAGCACGGGAGGTCACCCCCGGAGTTCCGGGCGACTGCCTCGACGAGCTGAGGCAATTCGGTCCGAGCTGTGACGATCATGTCGACTCCCCAGTCGACCAGGAGGGGTACATCGGCGGGGTAGCGGGCTTCGGCGCTGACCAGCCGGCCGGTGTCGTGGCAGTACCGGACCGTGTCCGGGGTCAGGCACCACGTCGACTGGCTCAGCAGGTCCGCTCGGGTCGCCTCCAGGATCTCCGGCAGGCAGGGGGTTCGTTCATTGACCACGACGCCGCGGGGGATGCCCGGCAGGCACTGTGCCAGTTCGGCGACGAGCAGGTGGTCGCTCGAGTAGAGGATGACGTCGTCGCGTTCCCGGTCACCGAAGACGTCGACGAGGGCGGGTACGGCGCCGGGGTCGAAGACCGGGCTGGTCTTCACCTCCACCAGCAGCCGAGTGCCGTGGTCGGCGGCCCAGGACAGGACGTCGGCCAGGCGGGGGATCCGCTCTCCCCGGAACCGGGGGGCGAACCACGACCCTGCGTCCAGCTCCTGAAGTCGGTGCCAGGAGTGCGCGCGGACCGGCCCGCTGCCGCTGGTGGTGCGGTCCACCCGTTCGTCGTGCACGACCACCGCCACGGCGTCCGCGCTGAGCTGGACGTCCAGTTCCACGACATCCGCGCCCGAGTCGACCGCGGCCTGGAAGGCCGCCATGGTGTTCTCCGGGGCACAGTGTTCAGCTCCGCGGTGCGCGACGAGCAGCGGGCTCGGCGGCGTACGCCACATGGCCAGGCGAGCGGGGCGGTGGATGAGTTCAGTCATCGCTGCCCCCGACCAGTTGGGCCAGGCACGAGCCCGAGAGGTCGAAGTCGGCGACGCACGCCACGTAGCTGGATGCCGCCCATGGCCCCGGCGCACTACCCGCATCACGGCGTACCGGGCGGTAAACACCTCCTGCGGCCTCGACCAGCATCGCACCCGCGGCAACGTCCCACGGCTTGGCGTTGAGACCGACGGTCGCGTCCAGTCGGCCGGCTGCGACGTACGCGAGGGTGAGCGCACCGGAACCCAGCCGCCGCACCGTCCTAAAGGAGCGGACCATCTCGGCGAACAACTCCGCATCCGGCAAGCCGTTCGCGGCCAGCCCCGACTCGCGGTGGGTCGGAAAGTCGGTGGCCAGCACCGCGGTCCGGTCGGTCGGGACACCACGGGAGCTCATCGGGACGCCGTTGACCGCAGCACCGCCCAGGTGGGCGGTGAACAGTTCCTCCCGCAACGGGTCGTACACCACACCCGCGATCAGCCGGTCATGCAACGCGGCTCCGATCGACACGCAGAAGAAGGGGACTCCGCCGGCGAAGTTGCTCGTGCCGTCGATCGGGTCGACGTACCAGGTGATCTCCCCGGCGCCGCTGACACCCCCCTCTTCCCCCACCACCCGGCTCTCGGGTACGGCGTCAGCGAGCTGACGGCGAATCAGGTCGTCGGCGTGCTGATCATGGGGGGTGACCAGGTCGTGGAAATCGGCCTTCGTGTCCACTGCGTCGCGGGCGGGAAACTCCCGCCGCAACAGATCGCCCACGCTCCGCGCGGCCGCTCCGGCCACCTCACACAACCGAAGAGAGGTCGACTGGAGATCCTCGTGTGCGAGGGAGCGGTCTTGCACGGTCACAGACTTTGTCCTTTCTCACGCATTGCAGAGCCGACCGAATCCGCGCGGCCCACTGGGCCGGCATCGGACGGCGCGTCATCCGAGGCGACCACGATGGCCACCCCGCTCTCGGCCAACCAGGACTGGTAAGCCTGGTCCGGCAGGCGATCGGTCACCATGCCTCCCACCTCGGACAGCGGGGCGACCAGCGCAAGCGCCGCTGTCCCCACCTTGGTGTGATCTGCCAGGACGAACGTCTCGGCCGAACCCGCCACCATGAGCCGGTCGGCCGTGCCGCGGCCCAGGTTGGAGTTGAACACTCCGTCGGCGGTGATCCCCGACGCCCCGATGAAGGCCTTGCGCGTCCGGAACCGGGTCAACGTCGATTCGGCGACGGGACCGCTGAGGTCGCGGTTCAGGTTGTCGGCGCGCCCACCGGTGGCGATCACGGTCAAACCCGAGTTCGCCATCAGCACCGTCAGTGCCGGCACCGAAGTGGTGATCACGGTGAGGTTCTGGCGCGTACTCAGCGCGCGCGCCAACTCCAGGCACGTGGTGCCCCCGCTGAGGAAGATCGTGTCGCCCTCGTCCACCAGCGCCGCGGCACGCCGGCCGATGGCCGCCTTCGCCTCCAGCTCCCGTTCACTTCGCTCGGTATAAGGCTTGTCCGCTACCACCCGACCCACGGCGATGACCCCCCCGCGGGTCCGCCGCACCAGCCCCTTCTCCTCCAACGCGGTGAAATCCCGACGCACCGTCATCACGGAAACACCCAGCGCCCGTTGCGCCTCCCGCAGCGACACCACGCCGTTGCTGCTCACCAGCTCACGGAGACGTTCCAGGCGAGCGGCAGGTATCTCAACTGACACCAAGTCCTCCCAACTTCGATCAACACCTACCGGTTTCTATCAGAGCCGGCGCCGTCGTGGTAGAAGTCTCAACGTCGAAAACGGAAACAGCTCGGAAACAGTGCGGTGGCTATGAGTCATCCGGCCAGGTCACGGAGACTCCGTTCTGGTAAGAGGTCGCGCGGATAGGCGTGCGATCATGGTCGGCGCTTCGGGCGTCTGTCCCAGCGGTGGGTGGTCCATGCCCATCGG
>NZ_JAYWVC010000207.1:0-13559 GCF_036281785.1 Streptomyces chiangmaiensis
TTTGCTGGGCCTGGAAGATCTCGATCAGGGCCAGGGCGGCCACCCGCCGCCAGCCGGTGCCGCGCGGTTCGGGGTGGACCTCTCCGCTCCCGCCGAGCTGCATGGCGATGGACGCGGTGCGCAGCGGGGGAAGGGTGTCGTCGCGGCCCTGGCCGGCCGCCCGGCGCAGATCGTCACGGAAGGCGCGAAGCTGTTCCTGGTCCCCGTGGTCGAGCTCGATACGCGCCATGGAGGTGCCGGTTGTCCGGCTCCACTGTTCCAGCGCCTGATCGAGCCAGGCCTGGGCCTCGGCCAGGTCTGTGAGGAGGTCTCGTGTGCGCGGTTTGCCGGCGGAGATCGTGTTCATGAGTTCCTGCACGAAGGCGAGCCCGCCCGGGGCCGACTCGATGGCGTAGCGAACCGTGCCCGACCCGCTCATCCGGATCACTTCCCATGGTTGACGTATGGCGCACCTTGCAACATAAGTATACGTCTTTTGGTTATTATCCTAGTGTGACCTCCCTCATGGTGGCGCATCGGTGCGGGAGCAGCGCAGAACGGTCTGGTCCTTTACTTGAGTGATGTCTGTCCCTCGAGTCGACCCTGAGGGACCGTGCCCGGCCAGGCCGCGGCGACCCTCCGTTGTGGGCTGAGGGAGAGCAGGTGCCAGCGCCAGGCGTCGCGCTCGACGAACAGGCCCGGGTCGACGAGTTCGTCGCCGTCCCGGACGTAGGTGTTCTCCTCGAGCAGCTCGGTCAGTCTCCATGACCGCCCCCGAAGGTCGCTCCAGGGCAGGGCGACCCGCCCCCGGGCGGGCCGGCCGGAGAAGTTGATCATGTCGCAGCGCACGCCGTCCGCCTGGTCGCCGATCCCGACCAGCGTGTCCACGGCAGCCGCACGCAGCTCCTCGCTGAATGCGTTGAGCTGGACCACGTCCGGCCACGGTGGGAAGTACGGGTCCCGGCCGCGGGCGAACACCTGTCCGCCGCCGCCAGGAACGACTCCGGAGCGCGGGCCAGGTCATCCGGGGTGCCCCTGACCAGACGGCCCGGGCGCTCGGTGAGCCAGGGATGGTCGGGGGCGACGTGATTGGGCACATAGTCGAGCATCAGCCGCACGCCGCGAGCGGCGAGTTGCCCACGAGCCGCGGCCGGCCCCTCGGGCCCGCCGAGTCGCTCGTCGACGACGTAGTTCCGCACGCAGTACGGGGATCCCACGATGTCCTGGCGGGTGAGGTCGGGCAGGGCGCGCCGAAAAGAGGCGAGCATCGCGTCGTCGCGCAGGGTGATCCGCAGCCCGGCCGGGCTGCGTTCCCACACGCCCATCAGCCACACGGTGTCCACACCGGTGCGCGCGACCTCGTCCCAGACCTCGCCCGGAACGGAGCCCAACGAGACGGGGCGTTCGAGGCGTGCGCTCAACTCGCCAAGCCAGACGAAGGCGTTGATCTCATGGATCACGTCATGACAGAGGCTCCTCCCGCAGGGCGCCCCAGTCCCCGGATCCCATGAGATGGAACAGCGTGGCCGTCACCGCGGCGAGTCCGGTCCAGCCGGTCTGGTGGGAGGCGCCGAGGCCGGCCCCCAGCGGATGCCGTGAGGCCACGACGGCGACGGCCGGATGGCGCTCCACGAACTTTCTGGCTCCCGCCGCCAGTTCCGGGAAGCGGCGGTCGGACCACCCGCCGATCACGCTGGTCGCTGCGGCATCGGGACGATCCGCCGCCGGTCGTCCCCGGGGCCGGCCCGTCCACGGTCCACCGAGGCGCCGTGATCCGGTCGGCCCCCCCCGCCGGCGGATCACGGTCCCGCGCGGCAGCCGTGGCCGGCCGGGGCAGGGATCACTGCTCGCGCATACCCCAGGGCGAGCCGTAGGCGGTCAGCAGGTCCAGGAAGGGACGGGCCGGGAAGGCCTCCGGGCCGAGGACGCCCACCCCGGACCAGTCGCCCGCCGCGAGGAGTTCGAGCGCCACGACCGGATTGACGGCCGTCTGCCACACCACTGCCTGGCAGCCGTACTCCGCCATGGACCACTCGTTGTCGACCACGTGGTACAGGTACACCTCGCGTGGCGCCCCGTCCTTTCTGCCGCGCACCCACGTGCCCGCACAGGTCTTGCCGCGCATGCGCTCACCCAGCGTCGCCGGGTCCGGCAGACAGGCGGCGACGACGTCCCGGGGCGCAACGGCGACCGGACCGCCGGCGCTCCGCACGGTCACCGGCTCGGTGCGGTCCAGGCCCAAAAGACGGAGCGTCTTCAACGTCTCGACGAACTCCCGTCCGAGCCCGTACTTGAAGGTGACGCGACGGGCGTCGATCCAGCGCGGAACCAGCAGCACTTCCTCGTGCTCAACGTTCACGCACTCGACCTCGCCGATGCCCTCGGGGAAGTCGAACACCTCGGGTTCGCTGAACGGCGCAGTGGTGAACCAGCCGCGCTCGGCCTCGTAGACGACGGGCGGGTTGAGGCACTCCTCGATGGTGGTCCAGATGCTGAAGGACGGCGCGAAGTCGTAGCCGTCCACGGTGAGGTTCGCCCCGTCACGGATGCCGATCTCCTCGATGTCGTCGAAGAGTTCGTCGGCCGCGTACCGGGCGAACACGTCCGACAGGCCCGGTTCGACGCCCATGCCGACCACGGCGAGCGCGCCCGCCTTCTCCCAGTAGGCCGACTGCGCGAACTGCGCGTCGCCGAGCTTGACGCCGCACTCCTCGTGCGGCCTGTCCGGATGCGACCGGGACAGCGACATCGCCATGTCGAGGTAGGTGGCCCCGGCGGTGCGGGCCGCCCGGAACAAGGGCATGACGAACCGCGGGTCGGTGGCGTTGAGAAGTACGTCGCAGCGGTGCCGTGCCAGCAGAGCGGCCACCGCGGCCTCGTCACCCGCGTCCACGGCCTCCGCGACGAACCGGCCGTCGTCGCCGAGGGCCGCCACCGCCGCCTCGGCCCGGGCCCGGTCGTAGTCGGTCACCACCATCGTCTCGAGGAACGTACGCCGGGCCGCGATACGGGTGATCGCGGTTCCCACACCGCCGGCACCCACGAGCAGTACACGCATGGCAGAACTCCCTGTCGGTCTCTCGGTCACTCGGAAGAAGACGAGGCGCGCCCTTGGCCGCAGATACAACGCCCGGTGGTGCCGTAAGGTCAATGGCGTTGGCATAAGGCATGGCGAGGAGGTTGTGGTGCCCAAGCAGGTGGTGTCCGAGGAGAGGCGGCGACGGCGCCGTCCCACCAAGAGCGGCACCGTGCTGTCCGAGAGCCTGATCGTCCACACGGCGCTACGGATGCTGCGGGAGCACGGCAGCGCCGGACTGACCGCGCGCCGCCTGGGCGTGGCGCTCGACTGCGATCCGAGTGCGCTCTACCGCTACTTCCGCGGCATGGACGATCTCACCCTTGCGATCGGTGACGCCCTCATAGGACAGGCGCTCCACGGCTGGCAGCCGACGGGGGAGTGGCAGGCCGATCTGCGTGCCGTCGGTCTTCGCATCCACGCCGCCTACGTCGCCCATCCGCAGGCGGCCCAACTGACCGCCGGTCGCGTCACCGGCCGCGCGCACGAGTTGGCAGCGGACGAGGCCGTCTTGGAGATTCTGCGCACGGCCGGCTTCCCGTTGCGCGACACGGTGCGGATCTATCACGCCTTCATCGACCAGACGCTCGCCTTCGCCGCGCTCGACTCGGCCTCCCTGGCCCTGCCGAGCGCCGCGCTGCGTGCCGACGAGGACATGTGGCGCTCCACTTACGCCCAACTGCCCGCCACGACTCACCCGCGCATCGCCGAGGCCGCCCCTCTCCTGGCCACCCGCATGGTCACCAGCGCCTATCCGACGGCACTGGACATGGTGCTGGACAGTGCGGCCGCCCGGCTGGAACAGCTCCGCCGGCGAGGCCGGACCTGATCGTGTGCCCCGCCGGCTCGTCGTTCGGCGTCATCCTGGGAGAGGGCGAGTTCGACCGGTTGCCGTGACCGTCTGAGCCGCCCCTTCGACTTCGCGGTGCGATCCGGAGTGGCCACCGATCAGGCAGCGGCGGCGTCGCGCTCGTGATCAGTCCTTCTGGGGCGTGTGGTGGCCGTCGTGCTTGATGGCGTCGGCTTCGGGCTGGCAGCTCGGGCAGAGTTCGTGCTGCCCCTGAGAGGTGACCACACTTCCCCAGCCGTTGCACATGGCACAGTCGACGGCCAATGCGGTGTCGGCGCGGGGAGCGGGATCGGGAGCGGGAGTCGCTCCGTGGATCATGTGACTCTCCTGGTGGTGAGCAGTCCCGGACGTGGGAGCCCTGCACTGGGCGATGTCTATTATTGGCCGTTTGATGCCCAGTTGTGCTTATTCGTGTTGACTTTACGATTACTTTGCATTCGGGGCGCCATTTGCTCGTGGATCAAGGGGGCTGCGGTCGACGGCGCAGCCGTGACTTCCGATCGCCGGCGCGCTCGCCGGCTCCCTGGTGTCCACCATGGTGCCGCGTGCCCACGATGCGCCTTCGGCGCAGTGCCACCCGTTCGGCCTACACGCTCTCGAGCCCTGGCGTGCGATGTACCCCGTTCGGACGCACGCTGAGGGTGAAGCCATTGCCGATGCGCCGCAGCTGTGAGCGCTGCTCCGTCGGGAGGCACCATGATCGTGATAGCCCTGCTTGTCCCGGTGGTGCTCCTGTTGATGATGTTCGGGCTGGATGCGCTGGAAAACGCCTTGTTCCCACCGCCTGAGCCGCGCTCACCGGATGCCACTGTGCCTGAGCAATCGGCACCTGAGTGAGGTACCTCTGCGCATGACCCCCGTCCATCGATGCCGTTGTGGCGACGGCCGGGTCGTGGCCGCCCTGTCAGCGGGTCGAGCCGGCCCGGCTGTTACTCACTTTCAGGTGACGACTGGGACGGTGCGGGGTGGCGTCGTGTGGCATGTCGGCGCCGCGAGGTGCGGTGTGCGCGGACTGTCGACGGTGAGAGAGCATCAAATTGCTACTTTTGCCATGTAAATGGACTATGCAGCCGAGAGTCATAGAAATATGCATGATTCGTAACACAGCATATGGGAGCACCGCATTCCCTGCACATGCGATCAAGGTGTGCATGTGCTGCTGACCGACCGCACAACACATATATCGGGCCGTGCCCCGGGCGTGCTCGCACCCTGCAGGGAGAGCCTGTGTCCGTTTCCACTGTGACCGCTCGTCATCTCGCTGCCGCCGCTGTTGCGGCCGCCGCCGTGGCCGCGACGGTTGTGCTGCCGGCATCCGCGGCCGACCACGGCCCGCGCTCGTACCTGCCGCGCATCGAGATCAGTGACATGCGGTTCGACGCCCAGGGCCGGGGCGAGCGCTCCAGCCGTTCCCTGAACAGGGAGTGGGTCGAGATCACCAACACCGGTCGCCGGGGGAGAACCTGGATGGGTGGACGCTGTCGGACGAGGACGGCCACACCTACACCTTCCGTCATTACCGCCTGGGAGGCCGCGCTGCCGTGCGTGTCCGCACCGGCTTCGGCCGCAACACGAAGACCGACCTCTACCAGGACCGTCGGCGCACGGTTTGGGCGGGCCGCTCCGGCACCGCCACCCTGCGCGACGCCCATGGCCGCTTGATCGACGCCGTCGCCTGGGGCGGTGAGCGCCGTCGTGACGGTGGCCACCGCTTCCACCACCAGACGCGCTAGGTATGCCGGGGTCCGCTGAGGCCCGGCATCGGCCCACATCCCGGCGGCGCGTGAGCCCACGCGGGCGTGCGCGCCGCCGACGGGTGGGGGGGGGCCCGTCGTACGCTGCCGGGTATGTCGGGCCCCGGCGCCGGCTGGGACGCGTGCTTCATTACGGGACCGTCGTTCTCCTCTTGGTGGCGTTGGATAGTCTCGGTGCTGTGACAATCGATCGTGCCGGCGCCGCGGAACCGTGGGCGTCCATAGTGGAGAAGACACGTACGTCGCCGTCCCGGAGCGGGTTCTACTTCGACTTCGATGGCACCCTCTCCCGCATTCAGATTGACCCGGCAACGGTTCTGCCGGTGTCGGGTGCCGTCGAGTCACTGACCCGGCTCGTCGGCCTGGTGCACGCCGTTGGGATCGTCTCGGCGCGCCCGGTGGACTTCCTGCAGTCGCGGTTCGGGGAGGTTCCCGGCGTGGCCTTGCACGGCTTGTATGGACTGGAGAGCTGGGAGTCGGGGACGGCGACATCTTCCCCAGATGCCGAGCGCTGGGAACCGGTGATCAGAGCACTGCTTGCCCGAGCCCGGGCAGAACTGCCGGGCGAGATCCTGATCGAGGACAAGCGGCTGTCCATGGCCTTGCACTACCGGCGGGCGCCTCAATGTGAGGACCGCGCACTCCATTGGGGTCGTGATCAAGCGCGCCGACACGGGGTGGTGCTCGAACAGGGACCGTACACGGTGGAGTTGAAACCGCCGGTCGATCGAGACAAGGGCACTGTACTCGCGCAGGCGATTTCAGGACTGAGGTGCGTGTGGTATTTCGGTGACGGCGCCCCCGACTTGGCCGCCTTCCGGGCCTTGGACGGCTGGTCCGCAGGCGCCCCGCACAGAACGGCGGTGCGTGTCGCAGTGCGTCACCCGGACAGCGATGGTGCACTGCTCCAAGAGGCGGATCTGGTTCTGGACGGCCCTGACGCCGTTCCCGGCCTCCTCGACGCCGTTTGTACGGCGCTGGATCACCGTCCCAAAGGGTAGACGTGACATTGCTGCAACTGCCCCATGTCCGGGGGCCGGTGACGCGCCACCTCGCTGTCCAGCGCCAGCTCGAAAACGAGACCGAAGCCGCCCGTACCGAACCGCTTGGCGAGTTGCCGCCAGTCCTGCCTCAGGGTGCGTATCGCCGCAGCCGTGGTCGCCTCAC
The DNA here is from genome assembly GCF_036281785.1 of Streptomyces chiangmaiensis. NCBI lineage: Bacteria > Bacillati > Actinomycetota > Actinomycetes > Kitasatosporales > Streptomycetaceae > Streptomyces > Streptomyces chiangmaiensis. The sequence goes on from NZ_JAYWVC010000207.1 coordinate 6,827, forward strand.
AGGTGCCCGCACAGAGGAACACCCGCGTCCCGTCCCAGTCCACAGCCTCGACCACGGCATACTCGACGTGTATGCCGCGTGCTCCGGGTTCCACCCGACGCAGCAGGGTGCGTTCCGTGTTCCCATGCACGGGACGGATGTGGACACCGCGCACGGGAACACCGTTCTCCTCGTCCATGTAGAACTCGAAGGCGAACGGCGCATGCTGGAGCATGACGTCGGTTGTGGTGTTGTACACCGGTCCACCGACCAGGACGGCGCAATCGGCCCTGCGCACCGAGTCCTTGATCTCCTCGGCTGCAGCCTGCCGGTTCGCGGCGAACTTCGACACCGGCATGCTTGCTGTGACCCGACAGCGCAGCGGCCGGTAGACGATCCGCTCGGGAAGACCAGCGGACTGCAGCAGCCGGACGACGGGATTGGCTTGAAGCGCGTCGGCGAGATCGAGCGCCTCCCGGTATTCCTGCTTGCTGATGGCCGTGCCCACGAAGCCTGCCCTTACCGGGACGGTGCCGGCGGCGCTCGCAGGTGCGATATCGAAACTGGGAACCACCACGACAACAGAGTTCCGCGAGGACGTACCGACTCGAAACAGCTTCCACACACGGCTGCGTCGTGACAGCCAGGCCAGCAGCAAAGCCAGGCCGCTTGCCAGGACTGCCAGCACGACAGCGCTTGCGGCGTTGGTCAGAACGTCGTGCACGAATCCCATTCGGCCCCCCGCCGTCGTCGTTCGCCAAGCGCACTTCGAAGGTCATCCTAGGCGCGCGCAACTCCGGTACGCAGCCCAGACATCAGACGTCAGCGGTCGATCGAGCCTGTCCCGCCCGGGCCGCGAACGCGCTCGGTGCGCGGCTTCCCGGGGGCAGCCCTCTCCTGGGCCTCACACACGTTTGAATTCGAACGGCACACCGCAGGAACCCATGGCTGGTGGGCTGGGTCCCGGCGCGCCAGGGCGCCCCACGGGAGCCGGTGGCGGCGCGGCGGCCGGGCCGCCTGCCAGGGCTTGCCGGCCTACCGGGTGAAGCGGTCGAGCGCGAAGGGTGCGAGGTCGAGGGTGGCGGTGCCGTCCGTGACCAGTTGGGCGAGCGCCTCACCGATCGCCGCGGAGTGCTTGAAGCCGTGGCCGGAGCAGGGGGAGGCGATCAGCACGCGTTCACGGCCCGGAAGGCGGTCGATGACGAACGCCTCGTCCGGCGTAACGGTGTACATTCACACCTGCGAGCGTGCGGCGCGAGCCGACACGCGTGGCAGTCGGCCACTGATCATGGCCTGGTGGAAGTCGGCCGCCTCGTCCGGGGCGACGGTGCGATCGAGCGTGTCCGGGTCGGGGGTACGGTGGTCGAGCTGTCCGGTGGCCACTTTCACCGTCGCGCCGTCGACGGAGGGGAAGCCGTAGAAGTACTCCTCCGCCCGGCTCACCCCCTCCCAGATGAAGGCGGGGAAACGCTCGGGGGCGAAGTCCTGCCCGGAGCCCTCGATGCCGAACCAGCGCAGGACCTGGCGGTACACGCCGAAGAGCCGGGCGAGGCCCGGATCGTCGAGCAGTCCCGCCAGCCATCCGCCCGCACACAGCACGACCTGGTCGGCCGTGTATGTGGCCGCGTCGGTGCGGACGGTCACGCCCGACGCCGCGGCCTCGACCGCGAGGACCCGCTCCCCTCGGTGCAGCCGCGCGCCGTACCGCTCGGCCAGGTCCAGTTGGGCGCTGATCGCGGCCTCGGGGCGGACGAAGCCCCCGCCCGGCTCCAGTAGGCCCACGCGGGTGTCGTCCACGCGGAACTGCGGGAAACGGTCCCGCAGCGCAGCGGCGTCCAGGATTTCGTAGTCGATGCCGAAAGCTGCCGCGGCCCTCTCGTGGACGGTGAAAGCCCCGGGGTCGGTGGCATGGTCGGCCAGGTTCAGCACACCGCATGCCGTGAGCACCGAAGCACCGGTCTCCGCCTCGATCCGCCGCCACCAGTCCTGGGAGCGCACCGCCAGCGGCGCGTACTCCGTGCCCTCCAGGGTCAGCCGGCGGGTGATCCGCGTCTCGCCGTGGCTGGAGCCGAAGGTGTGCGGCGGGCTGTGGCGGTCGATGCCCAGCACCACGATCCCGCGCCGCGCGAGTTGGTGGACCGCGGCGCTGCCCATCGCCCCCAGGCCGACCACGATCACATCCATGTCAGCCCCTGCCTCCAGCGCCCGCTTCCCTGCCCCTCGACCACCCTACAGATCCAGGTCAACCGGGTGAGATCGCACCGCTGCGCTCGCGGCACATTCAGGGGGACATCGTCCTGGTCCCCGGCGTCCCCGAGAGCTACGACCCGGCCGCCACCATTGAGGTTGATCGCGTCCACAGCACCCAGCGAGCGCATGAAGGTCGCCGCCTCGTGCAGTGTGAAGCCGTCGCTGCCACCGCTCTGGCGGCCGTCCACCGAGGCAGGGAGGTCAGCCCCTGGCGTCGACATCGGCCGTGGGGCGCGGCCGGCGGGCGTTCCCCCAGGCGTGGCCGAAGGACAGGTCCTGCGGGTCGACGACGGCCTCGGCCGCCGCGTCGATGCCGATGCGACCGCGACGGACGAGGTGGTCCCGCGCTGCGCGACGTTGCCGCCGTGGGTGCCCTCGACGGTGCCACTGAATGTGCGCGGATCGATGACGGCGACGTGCACGTTCTCCCGGTCGGCCGGCTGGTCGGCGTCATGACCCGGGTGATCAGAACCGGTGGGTGGAGCGGCTTCCGTGCTCAGCGGTGACGCCCCAGGGAACACTCGAAGAACAGAACGGCCGTCCGCGGCGATATGTTGCACATGGAAACCCTCAGTACGCGCCGGAGCACGGGCGGCCCGCCAGGCTCACGTGGCGGGCCTTCGCGATGCCGCTCGGCGGCCGATTCTGACGGGCTATCGTGTACGGCATGCCCGCGCACGACCTCATCCGTATCGTCTCCCGCGACTCGCCCATGGCCCTGGCCCAGGTGGAGCGCGTGCGAAGGGAACTCGACGCACTGCACCCCGGCATCCGTACCGAGGTCGTGCCCGTCAAGACCACCGGCGACATGTGGATGGGCGATCTTTCCCAGGTCGAGGGCAAGGGCGCCTTCACCAAGGAGGTCGACGCGGCACTCCTCGCCGGCGCGGCGGATCTGGCCGTGCACTGCGTCAAGGACGTGCCCGCCGACCGCCCGCTGCCGGCGGGGACGGTGTTCGCCGCGTTCCTCAAACGCGACGACGTCCGTGACGCTCTCGTCCATCCCGCCGGGCTCACTCTCGACGAACTCCCCGCCGGCACCCGCATCGGCACCTCGTCGGTACGGCGCATCGCTCAACTCGCCCTCTCCCGCCCGGACCTGACGTGTGTGCCCATGCGGGGCAACGCCAACCGCCGACTGGGGAAACTTGCCGCGGGTGAAGCCGACGCGCTCCTGCTGGCCGTTTCCGGCCTGGAACGCATCGACCGCCGGGACGCGATCAGCGAAGTCCTGCCGACCGAGACGATGATGCCGCCGATCGGCGCGGGCATCCTCGCCCTGCAGTGCCGGGAGGACGACACCGAACTCATCGACACCGTCAGCGGCCTCGGCGATCCCGACACCTACCGAGAGGCCACGGCGGAGCGCATGTTCCTGCACGTCCTGCAGGGCCACTGCAACTCCCCGATCGCCGGATACGCCAGGGCCACGCCCCATGGGGACCTCTCCTTGAGAGCCTGCGTGTTCACACCCGACGGCAAGACCGTGCTCAACGCACACGAATGGGCGGGGCGCCTCGACCCGGCCACCCTGGGCACGTCGGTCGCCGTCACGCTTCTGCGCCAGGGAGCACGGGAACTGATCGACTCCATCCCCCACTGAGCCTCCGGCGGCCCCGATCGGCGGGGCAAGCGGCGCGCCCGGCACACGAGTGAAAGTGCGACGTCGACAGACCGGCGTGCCGGCCCCGCCTCGGCGGCCGGGGCCGACCGACCGGACTCAGTCGCACGGCGTGGCCGGAGCGTCGGGCGCGGGCGGAACAGTCTTCGATCGGGCCGCCGGCGGCGTCGGCTGCGCCCCGGAGGGACGTCGCTTGCGCAGCAACAGCCGACGTGCGGGCTGCTCCACCGTCTCGTACAGGACCCAGGAGAGACCGAGGGACACGGCGAACGCGAGGGCCGTCGCGCCCAGTCCCGCCGCCACGCCGAAGCGAGGCGAGGTACCGATCAAGTTGGTGCCGGCCTCCAACACCAGCAGGTGCACCATGTAGAAGGCGAACGAGAGTTCCCCGAGCCGCACCAACCGCCGGTGCCGCCACAGGGACGGCAGGCCGCGCAGGTCCGCGACCGCCGCCGCCGGGATGAGCACGGCGAAGCCGATGACGGTGCAGGCCGTGGCCGGGTAGCCGGGGCTCACCTGCGGAACGAAGAAGTAGCCGATGACGGTCAGGGCGAGGGAGGCCTCCAGGCCGGGCCCGCGCCACCGCCCGAGGAGCACCAGCCGGGCGACGGCGGCGCCGAGGACGAACTCGGGCAGTCGCGCGGCGGGGAAGGAGTCCATGGTCTGGCCCAGCCAGTGCTGTGCGTCCGCCCAGCCCAGAACCAGTACCGCAAGTACCGATGCCCCGGCCACCGCCGCCGATCCCCGGGAGCCGAGACGCCGCAAGAGAAGGGCCAGCAGCGGGAAGAGGGCATAGAAGAAGGCCTCGCAGGCCAGCGACCAGCTGACCGGGTCCAGCGTCTGCCACCAGGGACGCCACCAGGAATGCACCAGCAGGACATTGGCCAGCGCCTGGCGAGCCGTGGGCTTGTCCTGATGGGCCAGCGTGTATGCCATGACCAGCGCGATCGCGGCGGTGGCCAGATGGACGGGATAGATGCGCGCGATGCGCCGCCGCCAGAAGGCGGGCGCGCGGTCGTTCGGCCGCGCGGACCACATCAGTACGAATCCGGACAGCACGAAGAAGAAGGACACTCCCGTTGCGCCGGCATCGAACGCCCAGGTCATGATGTGGCCGCCGGTGCCTGTGAAGTAGCCGTAGTTGCGGACGTGCAGTCCGAAGACCAGCAGCGCGGCCACCCACCGCAGTCCGGTGAGAGACGGCAGCATCGCCATCGAAGCGGCTGGAGGGGTTCTGGCGGTGGTCGTGGTGGCAGACGGCCTTCTGGTCACACTGGTCGCCGTCGTCATCGTCTCACCTGCCTGGGCGCGTTCGTGCTGAGCATGAAGGGGAACGTTGCCCGTTCCTCTCCTTTCATTCCGGTCCCGTAGCAAACATCACACTCAAGACGACCAGCATCGTGGGCCGCCGCATGTACGGGGGGCAAGGACACCCGAATGGCCGAGCAGGCGGCGGTCCGGGACCTGAGGGTGGGCGGGCCCCGGTCCGCTCCGCGCCCGGCTGCCGGGCGGCCTCGTTTCACCGGCCCGGTACCGGGCCGGTGAAACGAACGGGGGAACATGAGATCGGGTTCGGAGCCCCGGACATCGACGCGCCTCACCGTGGCGACCCGGCACTGCCGCGGTCGCCGACCCGCTCAGTCGCGTCCGCGCCCCTTGCCCAGGCGCTCCAGCACGGCTTGGGCCATGGCTTCCTCACCCCTGGCATTGGGGTGCGCGGGGGCCGCGGGCGAGGCCGGCTGCAGCGGCTCGATCCAACGGTCCGCGGGCGCCTTGCACATGTCGTGGCCGCGCGTGGGCGCATAGGTGTCGACGTACTCCGCACGGCTCCACCCGGCCACCAGGCGAAGCATCAGGTTCAGTCGCTCCTCGGTGTCCCGTAGATAGGGGAAGTCCTTCGACGCGAACGGCACCGAGGGATAGCAGCCGCTGCCGTCGTCGGGCAGGAGGTCCGGGTAGCCGACGACGAGCACCCGGGCGTGCGGCGCTCTGGCGTGTACGGCCCGCAGGACGCGTTCGACCTTCGGCGCGGTCTGCGCGATGGCGACCGTCAGCTGGTCGATCCCCGACGCGGCGTAGGAGCGCTGGCAGGGGTTTCCCGTCGGGTCCTGGGAGGCGAGGCGAACGCAGGTGGCGATGATGGAGCCGAAACCGATGTCGTTGCCGCCGATCTGCACGGTCACCAGATCGGTGTCGCGCCCCACCGCGTTCAGCTGGGGGCCGTTGGTGCCCTGTGACGTCCACATGTCCTGGGTCGTCGCTCCGCCGCAGCTCACGTCCTTGAAGACGGTCACTTTTCGCGCCGCTGCCACGATCGAGGGGTAATTGTGGTCGGAGCGGGCGCAGTTCGCGTCCACCTGCTGCGGAATGAGGGGGCCCGAGGTGTAGGAGTCCCCGAGCGATGTGTAGTGCGTGCCGTGGCCGGGTCCCGCGCCGTGCGCCGCGGCAGGCACTGCCGAAGCGGCGAAGAGGGCGCACCCGCCGAGCGCCGTCCCCACCGTGACCGGCCATCGGCGACGTCTCGCTGCTCGGTCCGGACGCGTGGCGTTTGTCATGACAATCCTCCCCCTGAGGCCGTGACGTCGCGCGGGGCCGCTCTCCGAGCGGCTCTCACGCGTTCGACTGGCCTTGTATACCGTCCGGTATGTCTCCGGGACCAGAGGCGGGAACCGACCGGCTGAGGGGGAGGCGGTGCACCGCACCGTGCCGCGGACCGTCACCGGAGGAGTCGGTCCTGGGCGTGGCGGCGCACGATCCGCCTTGCGGAGGGGCTCACGAGACGACGAGCGTCGCGGCTCGGGCGGGGTCCAGGACCCCGCCCGAGCGGCTCACCAAATACCTCCGAGGACGCCCCCGCCTTCAGGCCGGGGAGGAATCGGAGGT
>NZ_JAYWVC010000208.1:0-13457 GCF_036281785.1 Streptomyces chiangmaiensis
GCCGTGCGCGTGCCCTTCGCCGACGGCACCCTGGTCCGGCTGCCGAAGGAGGCCCTCTCCGACGACCGCCTGCTGTCGGCGCTGCTGACGCTCTCCGACGTCCTGGGCACCGGTCACCACGCCGCCGTCGGCGCGGGGGTCCGCCCGGGCGTCACCGTCGCCGTGGTCGGTGACGGGGCCGTCGGACTGTGCGCCGTCCCAACAGCTGATCACGACCAGCGGATCGGCGTCGGCAGCGCCGTCAGCAGCCCCGACACGGCGACGACCAGGCCCAGCACCACCACCTCGGCGCGGGCGGGAGCACAGGCGCCGAGCGGGTCGGCGGCGCGCCGCAGCCGCATCCGCGCGGCCACCGCGAGCACGGCGACGACGGCCACGAGCAGCAGCTTGGCGAGCAGGGCGCGGCCGTAGGCCGTCGTGGTCAGCTGGTCGAGGATCGTGTGCGGGGGCATACGGCGCAGCGAGCTCCACAGCCCCGTGGCGGTGATCAGGGCCAGCAGCACGGCCGCCCCGCGCGCGTACAGTCCCAACAGGGCGCTGCCCGCCTCCGGGGACGTGTGCCAGTGCCGCAGCGTGCGCAGGGCGTGCAGCAGACCGCCCGCCCACAGGCAGGCGCAGACGAGGTGCACGAGTGTCAGACCTGAGCCGATCAGGGGGGCGTGCTCCGTCGCGGGGTGGGCGCGCAGCGCCTCGGCCACGAACACCGCGGCCAGCGGCCACACCTGACGCGACGGCCGGCGCGCGAGAGCACACAGTCCGGCCACGAGGAACGCGTTGGCCTCCAGTAGGGCCAGCGCGCCGTCCCGGCTGCGGTAGAGCCCGCCCAGGTCGATCTCGGCGAGCCGGTGCGGGACCAGATTGCCGGTGGCCACGACCGAGGCGAGTCCCAGCGCGGCGACGAACCCCGCGCCCGCCGCGCAGGCAGCCCGACTGCGTGGGAGGTCCGCGAGCGGTGCGCCCGGAATTCTGCGGGCGAGCCGGGCCACGAAGAGCTCCCCGGCGGGTATGCACAGCGCCGCGAACAGCACGGCGCGCATCAGGCCTATGCCCCCGACCCCGGGTGCGGCCGCCTCACCCGTGCCGTTCAGGGCGGCCGAGGTGCCGAGAGAAGGGATCAGAGCGGCCGCCGTCACGAGGGCGAGCACGGCGACGGCCCTGCGGGCCGATGGGCCGCGAAGGGACGGGGCGACCGCGATGGGCACGGGAGCCGCGCCCATCGCATCGCCGTCCGTCTCGGCTGTGGATCCTCTCGAACTCACCTCCCGATCTTCGCCAGTCAGCACAGAAGGGGGCAACCACGCGAAAACAACTGGGAGAGTGGCGTTCCGCCCCCGGGTGTACATCAAGCCGCGGGCCGACCGTGTCGGGCAGGCGGCTCAGTCCCCGTCAGGGGCCGGCACCCACCGGGCCGGATCGTCGCCCCACCGCCCGGGCGGTCGCGTCCAGTTCGTCGGCCCGCCCGCGAACCGGGTAGGCGGCAGGGCGTGGCGCAGCCGGCCGAGCACGCTGCCGGTCTCGGCCGTCCAGGGGTCCGGGCCCTCGTACGACGTCGGCGCGTGCCCGGTCCTCCGCGTGGTCCCGTCCGTCAGCCAGGCCGCCGTCCGCGCCAGCGCCAGCCGTACGACCCGGCTCCCGCCCTCCTGCGTCTGCTCGGTGAGCGACCTCAGCACCGCCGCGGCCAGCAAATACCCCGTGCCGTGGTCGAGGGCCTGGGCGGGCAGCGCCCCGGGCCGCTCGGCCGATCCCTCGGTCACCGCGATCCCGGTGGCGACCTGGACCAGGCTGTCGAAGCCTCGCCGCCTGCCCCACGGCCCGTACGCGCCCCAGGCGGACAACTGCGCCACCACAAGACCGGGCCGCCGCTCGGCCAGTTCCTCGGGGGCGAGCCCCCATCGGTCCAGCGCGCCCGGCCGATATCCCGTGACGACGACGTCCGCCGTCGCCAGCAGCTCCTCGAGGGTCTGTCGGTCCGCCGGCGCCGTCAGGTCGAGCGTGGCGGACCGTTTCCCGAAGTCCATGTCGGCGTGCTGGTCGGGGAGTTCGGGCAGGCGCGGGCTGTCGATCCGCAGCACGTCCGCGCCGAGCAACGCCAGGGTGCGGGTGGCGACCGGGCCCGCGATGACCCGGGTGAGGTCGAGGACGCGGATGCCCGCCGCGGGCAGCAGTGGGCCGCCCGTGGGCGGTACGAGAGGTATGAGGGGTCGTACGGGCGCCTCGTCGAGCCGTTCACGGCCCACCAACGGGTGCGCGGCGACCGCGCGCCCCTGCTCATGGGCCGCCCACTCCTCGGGTGTGCGCAGCGCGACCGCGAGCCCCCCGGCCGCGTACACGCTCTCCTCGACCTCGACGGCCGGCCGCTCGGCGAGCGCGTCGGCCACCGTCTCCACCGGCGTGTCCGCCGCCAGTCCGAGGGCGCCGAGCAGCCGTTCCCCGTGATGCGGATAGTTCGCGTGCGTGCGGACCCAGCCGTCCGCCGTAGGCCAGAAACGCGACACCGGTGCGAAGTTGACCGGCTCCCGGCCGTCGACCCGCAGATGCCGCTCGCTGTGGAGGGCGGTGGCCACGGCCCCGTCGTCCACCCGGACCTCCGGCACCGCGGGCAGCCCGGCGCGCCGTGCGCCCCACTCGGCGGCGGCCAGCGCACACGCCCCGACACAGGCCCGCGCCACCTCCCGTACGGGCAGACGCGAGGGCAGCGCCCCCTCCCGTACGACGGTCGAGATCCTCGGCAGCAGCGCGGGATCCCCGCCCAACGCCGCCCACGCCACGTTCATATCGGTCATGGCGGCACTGTGCAGCGTGTACGGAATCAACATGGCGTGGGGGCCCGGAACCTGCCGGGCCCCCCGCACGTGTGCGCCCTATGCGGGCACGGTCACTTCGTCACGGCCTTCAGCGCGTCCACGGTGCCCCACCCGTAGAACGCGTTGCGGTTCGTCGAGCCCTTGCACACCGCGTCGATCTTGCCGTCCGAGTCGATGTCGTACGGATCCGTGCACGGTGTCGCGTCGGCCTCGGCGTACAGCAGGGCCTTCACCAGACCGGCAGGGGCGTGCGGATGCGTCGACTTGATGAGGGCCGCCACACCCACGACATGCGGGGTGGCCATCGACGTGCCCGCCATGTAGCCCCACTTGCCGCCGGGCAGCGGGCCGAGGATCAGACCGCTGGTGGCCGGTGGGGCGGGAGTCTGGTAGGCGGTGGAGTCGCCACCGGGCGCGGCGACGTCGATGACGCCGAGGCCGTAGTTGGAGAACGACGACTTGATGCCCTTCGCCCCCGTCGCGGCGACGGTGACCACGCCCGGCAGCTGGGTCGGGATGTCGAAGCACTGGTGCGGGTCGATCACCCGATCGCTCGGCGTGGCGTCGTTCGGGGAGACCGGGTCGGTGATGGAGTCCGCGTCCAGGTCGTAGTTCTCGTTGCCCGCGGCCGCGACGTTGACCGTGCCCTTGCGCTCCGCGTACTGCGAGGCGCGGGTGATGGCGTCGAGGAGCGCTTTCTGGTCCGGGTCGCCGGAGCAGTTGAAGTACCAGGGGTCGGTGTAATAGCTGTTGTTGGTGACGTCGACGTGGTGCTCGGCCGCCCAGACGAAGCCGCAGACCACGGCCTCGGTGTAGAAGTAGCCCGCCGTCGTGGCCACCTTGATGCCGGCGACCTTCACTCCGGGCGCGACACCGGTGATGCCGACGCCGTTCTTGGCGCCCGCGATCTCACCCGCGACATGCGTGCCGTGCGGGCTCTCCGCCGCGCTCGGCCGCCAGGCACCGTCGGTCGTGTCCGGCTTCCCGGCCACGCAGTTGACGGAGGCACTGCGGTCGAAGTTGGGCGCGATGTCCGGGTGGGTGTCGTCCACACCCGTGTCGATGACGGCCACGGTGACGTCGCGGCTGCCGAGGGTCTTCTCGTGCGCCTTGTCCGCGTTGATAGCGGGCAGGTCCCATTGCAGCGGCTCCAGCGGGTCCTGTCCGCCGGCCGCCTGGGCGCTCGCCACCTCCTCGGAGGTGAGCACCTTCGGCGTTCCCACGTCGGTGGTCGACTGCGCGGGAAGGGGCGCGTTGCGCGTGGCACCCGCCGACTGCACCCCGGGCACCCTGCGCAGGGTCTTGGCGAAGTCGGGGTTGGCGGAGTGGACGACGATCACGCCGATCCGGTCGTACGCGATCACGATCGTGCCGCCCGCGTCGGCTATCGCCCGCTTCACGCGCGCGGAGACGCCGTGTCCGGGGCTGACGTTGACGACGTAGCTGAGCGAGACGGCGTCCGCCGTCGTGGCCTTGGAGGTGGTCTCCGCGGCGGACGCGGTCATGTTCGGCAGGAAGGCGAAGGCGGTCGCCATCGCCATTCCCAGGGGAAGGGCGACGAGGCGGCGGGAGCGCTTGCGAGGCGCTGTCATGGAGTCTCCAGTTCGTTCGCTGTGCAGCCTGGTGCGAGTCGTGCCGAGGTGCAGGGGATGTGGTGGACGGGCTACTCGACCGCACGCAGCGCGTTGACGACGCCGAAGCCGTAGAAACCGTTCACGCGCTTGCCGCCCACACACGTCGCGTCCACGACCCCGTCGCCATCGCCGTCGTAGGGGCTGGTCGGGCACCCCGGGTTGTCCGCCTGCGCCTTGAGCAGCGCCTGGAGCTGGGCCGGAGTCGCCCACGGGTGCGTGGACTTCAGCAGCGCGGCCACGCCCGCGACATGCGGCGACGCCATCGACGTGCCCTGGAGGAAGCCGTACTGGTTGCCTGGCAGCGTGGAGAGGATGCGGCCGTTCTTCGACGGTGTGTCCGGGATCTGGAACTTGTCGCCGCCCGGCGCCGCGACGTCGATCACGCCGTCGCCGTAGCTGGAGTAGTACGACTTGGCCTTGGTGACGCCGGTCGCGCTGACGGTCACGACGCCCGGCAGCTGTGTCGGTACGTCGAAGCACGTGTGCGGGTCGACCGTGCGGGTCACCGTGGTCGAGTCGTCGGGGCTGGAGGCGTCGACGAGGGAGTGGGAGTCGAGGTCGTCGTTGGAGTTGCCCGCCGAGGCGACGTTGAGGGTGCCTTTGCGCTGGGCGTACAGCTGGGCCCGGTCGACCGCGTCGACGATGGCCCGCTGGTCGGGATCGTCCATGCAGTTGTACAGCCACGGGTCCACGTAGTAGCTGTTGTTCGTGACCGCGACGCCGTGGTCCGCGGCGAACACGAACGCGCAGACGACGCTTTCGGGGTAGAACAGCTCGCTGACAGGGTCGGCCACCTTGATGGCGGAGACCTTGACGTTCGGGGCGACGCCGGCGACGCCGATGCCGTTGCGCGCGGCCGCGATCTCACCGGCGACGTGCGTGCCGTGGTAGTGATCGGGCTTCGCTGGGCGCCAGGCGCCGAACGAGGTGTCCGCCTTGCCTCCGACGCAGTTCGCGGACTGCGACGCGGAGAAGTTCGGGGCGAGGTCCGGGTGGGTGTCGTCGACGCCGGTGTCTATGACGGCCACCGTGACGTGGCGGCTGCCCGGGTCGATCTGCGCGGCCTTGTCGGCGCCTATCGCGCGCAGATCCCACTGGTCGGCCTCGAGGGGCTCGCTCTCGCCCGCGGCGGCCGAGGCGTCGCCGATCTTCGCCGCCTGATCCTTCGTCAGGTACTGTACGGCGCCCTCATCCGTCGTGCCCGCGGCCGTCAGCGGCGCGGTCCGGGTCGCGCCCGCGGACTGCACCCCGCGCACGGAGCGGAGGACCTTGGCGAAGTCCGGGTTCGAGGAGTGGACGACGATCACACCGATCTTGTCGTACGTCACCACGACCGTGCCGCCGGCGCCGGCGATGGCCCGCTGTACCGCGGAGATCGTGTGACGGTCCGTCCTGGTGTTGACGACGTAGGCGAGTTCGGGGCCTGCTGCGGCCCTTGCGGTGGTGGTGAGCGGGGCGGCCGACGCGGCACCCGGCAGGAAGCCCAGTGAGGCGGTGAGCGACAGTACGACCGGTACGGCCAGGGCGAGCCGGCGTCTGGAACGCAGATGAGCCATGGGGTCTCCACATCATCCGGAACGTGAACAAGCCGGAACACGGGTGGTGACCGGCAGGTGCATGACGGGTGGTGCAGAGCGAAGCTATCTGCCGTCGCGGCTCGTCAGCAATGACTTCCGGCAACCAGGCACGGAAGAAGTAAAGGGAGTTGAACCGGTCCACCCCTGGGGCCGTGAGCCTGTGCAGGGAACTCGAGGACGATCGAGGCCCCCTGCCGGATCACGAGACGGAGCGCTACGGTCGCCCCCGGTCATGTGATCCATGTCACTGTGATCGCACCAGTAACGCGAGGAGACTCCGTGGCCACAGACGCACCACCTCCCTCGAGGACCGGAGGCAGCCTGCCTTCCGCCGAGGAGTTCAGGGCGGTCCAGGAGGGCGCCGAATTCAGCGAACTGCGCCGTTCGCACCGTTCGTTCGCCTTCCCGCTGACCGTGGCGTTCACCGCCTGGTACCTGGTCTATGTCCTGCTGTCCAACTACGCGGGCGACTTCATGGGCACCAAGCTCTTCGGCAACGTCAACGTCGCCCTGGTGCTCGGCCTCGCCCAGTTCCTCACCACGTTCCTGATCGCGTGGTGGTACTCGAGGCACGCCGCCGCCAAGCTCGACCCCAAGGCCGAGGCCATCAAGTCCCGGATGGAGCACGACGCATGAGCCCCGCACTCGTCATGGCCGCCGGTGAGGCGAGCGAGCACCGGCCGCTGATCATCACCCTGTTCGCGGTGTTCGTCGCCGCGACCCTCGTCATCACCGTGTGGGCGGGCCGCCAGACCAGGAACGCCGTCGATTTCTACGCGGGCGGCCGCCAGTTCACCGCATTCCAGAACGGCCTGGCCGTCTCCGGCGACTACATGTCGGCGGCGTCCTTCCTCGGCATCGCGGGCGCGATCGCCCTCGCCGGCTACGACGGCTTCCTGTACTCCATCGGCTTCCTGGTCGCCTGGCTGGTGGCCCTGCTCCTGGTCGCCGAGCCGCTGCGCAACTCCGGCCGCTACACCATGGGCGACGTGCTGGCCTATCGCATGCGGCAGCGCCCGGTCCGCACCGCGGCCGGTACCTCCACGATCGTCGTGTCGATCTTCTACCTGCTCGCCCAGATGGCGGGCGCGGGCGTCCTGGTCTCGCTGCTGCTCGGCATCACCAGTGACGGCGGCAAGATCGGCATCGTCGCGCTCGTCGGCGTTCTGATGATCGTGTATGTCACCATCGGCGGTATGAAGGGCACCACCTGGGTGCAGATGGTCAAGGCGGTCCTGCTCATCGTGGGCGCCCTGCTGCTGACCTTCCTGGTGCTGCTGAAGTTCAACTTCAACCTCTCGGACCTGCTCGGCAAGGCCGCCAGCAACAGCGGCAAGGGCGCGGCATTCCTGGAGCCCGGTCTGAAGTACGGCACCACGGGCACGACCAAGCTGGACTTCATCTCCCTGGGCATCGCCCTGGTCCTCGGCACCGCCGGCCTGCCGCACATCCTGATCCGCTTCTACACCGTTCCCACCGCCAAGGCCGCCCGGAAGTCGGTGAACTGGGCGATCGGCCTCATCGGCGCCTTCTACCTGATGACGCTCGCCCTCGGCTTCGGAGCCGCCGCGCTGATCAAGCCGGACGAGATCATCGCCTCCAACAAGGCGGGCAACACGGCCGCGCCCCTGCTCGCCCTGCACCTGGGCGGGGTCGACTCCAACTGGGGTGCGATCCTGCTGGCCAGCATCTCCGCGGTCGCCTTCGCCACGATCCTCGCGGTGGTCGCGGGGTTGACCCTGGCCTCGTCCTCGTCGTTCGCGCACGACATCTACGCGAATGTCATCAAGAAGGGGCAGGCCGACGAGAAGCAGGAGGTGAACGCGGCGCGCTGGGCGACGGTCGGCATCGGCGCCGTGTCCATCGTCCTGGGTGCCCTGGCCCGCGATCTGAACGTGGCGGGGCTGGTCGCCCTCGCCTTCGCGGTCGCCGCCTCCGCCAATCTTCCGACCATCCTCTACAGCCTGTTCTGGAAGCGCTTCACCACCAGCGGCGCGCTGTGGTCGATCTACGGCGGACTGATCACCGCCGTCGGCCTGGTGCTCTTCTCGCCGGTGGTCTCCGGCAAGGAGACGTCGATGTTCCCGGACGTCGACTTCCATTGGTTCCCGCTGGAGAACCCCGGCATCATCTCCATCCCGGTCGGCTTCCTGCTGGGCATCGTCGGCACGTTCCTGTCGAAGGAGGAGCCGGATGCGGGCAAGTACGCGGAGTTGGAGGTCCGCTCCCTGACCGGCACCGGCGCGCACTGACCGGACCGTACCGACGGCCGCGTCGTAGGGATCTACGACGCGGCCGCGTCATACCTGGTGGAATCCGGCCGCTGCTGATGTCAGCGGGGTCACGTAGGCTCGCATGTGACGCACAATGTGTGATCCACGACGAGGGAGGGGGCCCACGTGCTCATCGACACCTATGGTCGGATTGCCACCGACCTGAGGGTCTCGCTGACCGACCGGTGCAATCTGCGGTGCACGTACTGCATGCCCGAGGAGGGCCTGCAGTGGCTGGCCAAGCCGGACCTGCTCAGTGACGACGAGATCGTGCGCCTGATCGACATCGCGGTCACCTCCCTCGGTATCGAGGAGGTCCGCTTCACGGGCGGCGAGCCGCTGCTGCGCCCCGGTCTGGTCGGCATCGTGGAGCGGGTCGCCGCGCTGACCCCCCGCCCCCGGATGTCCCTCACCACGAACGGCATCGGCCTGAAGCGCACGGCCACGGCCCTGAAGGAGGCGGGCCTGGACCGGGTGAACGTCTCGCTGGACACCCTGCGCCCCGATGTCTTCAAGGCCCTCACGCGCCGAGACCGGCTCAAGGACGTCATCGAGGGACTGACGGCCGCCCGCGAGGCGGGCCTGGCCCCCGTCAAGGTCAACACCGTCCTGATGCCCGGGCTGAACGACGACGAGGCCCCGGACCTGCTGGCCTGGGCGGTCGAGCACAGCTATGAGCTGCGCTTCATCGAGCAGATGCCTCTGGACGCCCAGCACGGCTGGAAGCGTGAGGGCATGGTCACCGCGGCGGACATCCTGGCTTCGCTCCGCACCCGCTTCGCATTGGCCCCCGAGGGCGCCGGGGAGCGCGGCTCCGCCCCGGCCGAGCGCTGGATCGTCGACGGCGGCCCGCACCGCGTCGGCGTGATCGCCTCGGTCACGCGCCCGTTCTGCGCGGCCTGCGACCGTACGCGGCTCACGGCCGACGGTCAGATACGGACCTGCCTGTTCGCCACCGAGGAGACCGACCTGCGCGGAGCTCTGCGCTCCGGGGCCCCCGACGAGGAGATCGCCCGCATATGGCGGCTGGCGATGTGGGGCAAGAAGGCCGGTTCGGGGCTGGACGACCCGTCATTCTTGCAGCCGGAACGGCCGATGTCGGCGATCGGAGGCTGACTCAGCCCGCGTGCGAGCCGGTGCCGTGCGACTCCCAGTCCTCGAGCCTCACCACGTCCTTCAGGAACCCTCGGACGCCGAGGAACTTCGACAGGTGCTCGCGGTGCTTCTCGCACGCGAGCCATGTCTTGCGGCGCTCGGGCGTGTGCAGCTTCGGGTTGTTCCAGGCCAGCACCCATACGGCATCCGCACGGCAGCCCTTGGCGGAACACATGGGCGAATCGGGGGCAGGTCCCATCACATCCATGACCCTAGCGTGCCCGGCAAAGGCGACGCCGAGCAGCCACGGGGGGAGCTGCCCGGCGTCGGTCCGTCGCTCCGACGGGGGATGCGGAGCGCGTAGGAAGTATGTCACGGCTCACCCGCCGCCCGGCACCGGAACAACATGATTGATCTGAGCTTTTCCTGAGCTTGGCGCGGGGTCCGATTCCGCCCCGGGGACGCCCCCTTGCGGGTCAGGCTCGCTCGTGCGGCTCGCTTCGGACACCCGCCGTGGACTCGGCCGTGACGTCTTCCGGGAAGGGGTCCGTGGCGCCTCGCTCACGACCGGAATCCTCCGGGTGCGCGGCGCCCCCGTCCTGCGGTGGGGCGATCATAGGACGCATGGGCGAGCTGACGAACGTCGACGGGAGCGACGGCGCGTTCTCCCGTCCGGCGTTGGCGATGACGACGGCGATGTAGGGGAGAACGGCGCCCAGGATGAGCGCGACGACGGCGACCGGCCTGGAGACGTTCCACAGGGTGGCCGCGAGGATGACCGAGACCGTGCGCACGCTCATCGAGATGACGTAACGGCGCTGCCGGCCGCGCACGTCCTCTGCGAGACCCTGCCGGGCACCGGTGATCCGGAACACCTCGGCGTGACCGACGTTGTTCAGCTTCCGCATATGCCACCACCCGCCTGCCCCGGGCTCTCCCCGGCCCGTACCTGGTCCGTCCCCGGTCAGCGGCCGAGTCCGAACACTGACCACGTTACGCCGCGCCTGCGTCGTCTTCGAGACCGGGGCACCTCCCGGGCGGGTGAAGGTGCTGCGCACTACCGCGTACGGATGTACCCGACATGCGCTGTATGGCGGACGGTCCGAAACTGGGCGTACTGCTCACGTCGCGCCGTACGAGGAGGCAGCCATGGGCTGGTTGTGGGCGATCATCGTCGGATTCGTGCTGGGCCTGCTGGCCAAGCTCATCCTGCCGGGCAAACAACACAGCCCGCTGTGGCTGACCACCCTCATGGGCCTCATCGGCGGCATCGTCGGCAATGCGATCGCCCGGGCCATCGGTATCGCGGAGACCCGGGGCATCGACTGGGGCCGCCACGGCCTCCAGCTCGCCGCCGCGGTCGTCCTCGTCTTCCTGGGCGAGATGGCGTACACCTCGATGAAGGGCAGCAGACACAGAGAGCGGGCATGACGGTGCGGGGAAGGGGGCGGCCCCCGGCGGGACCGACCCCTTCCCCGCGCGTACGGGGGCGCGGATCAGGCGCTGACGACCTCGACCGCGGCCAGGTTCTTCTTCCCTCGGCGCAGGACAAGCCAGCGGCCGTGCAGCAGGTCCTCCGTGGCGGGGACAGCGTCCTCGGCGGCCACCTTGACGTTGTTCACGTACGCGCCGCCCTCCTTCACCGTGCGCCGAGCGGCCGACTTGCTGGCCACCAGCCCGACCTCGGCGAACAGGTCCACCACCGGCGCGAGCTCGGTGATTCGGACGTGCGGCAGCTCGGACAGGGCCGCGGCCAGCGTCCTGCCGTCGAGCTCGGCCAACTCGCCCTGGCCGAAAAGGGCCTTGGACGCGGCGATGACGGCGGCCGTCTGGTCGGCACCGTGCACCAGCGTCGTCAGTTCCTCGGCCAGCGCGCGCTGTGCGGCACGGGCCTGGGGGCGCTCCAGCGTCTGCTGCTCCAGTGCCTCCAGCTCCTCGCGGGACTTGAACGACAGGATCCGCATGTAGTTGGAGATGTCCCGGTCATCCACGTTCAGCCAGAACTGGTAGAACGCGTACGGCGTCGTCATCTCCGGGTCGAGCCAGACGGCGCCGCCCTCGGTCTTGCCGAACTTGGTGCCGTCCGCCTTGGTCATCAGCGGGGTGGCCAGCGCGTGTACCTCGGCGTGCGGCTCCAGCTTGTGGATCAGGTCGAGCCCGGCCGTGAGGTTGCCCCACTGGTCACTGCCACCCTGCTGAAGCGTGCAGCCGTGCCTCCGGTAGAGCTGCAGGAAGTCCATGCCCTGGAGGATCTGGTAGCTGAACTCGGTGTAGCTGATGCCCTCGGCCGACTCCAGGCGCCGGGAGACGGAGTCCTTCGTCAGCATCTTGTTGACGCGGAAGTGCTTGCCGATGTCCCGGAGGAACTCGATGGCGGACAGGCCCTCGGTCCAGTCGAGGTTGTTGACCATCACGGCCGCGTTCGCACCGTCGAAGGAGAGGAACGGCTCGATCTGCCGGCGCAGCTTCTCCACCCAGCCGGCCACCGTCTCCGGATCGTTCAGCGTGCGTTCCGCGGTCGGGCGCGGGTCGCCGATCAGGCCCGTCGCGCCGCCCACCAGCGCCAGCGGCCGGTGCCCGGCCAACTGGAGCCGGCGCACGGTGAGCACCTGCACCAGGTGCCCGATGTGGAGGGACGGCGCGGTCGGGTCGAAGCCGCAATAGAACGTGACGGGACCGTCCGCGAACGCCTTGCGCAATGCGTCCTCGTCCGTGGAGAGGGCGATGAGCCCGCGCCACTTCAGTTCGTCGACGATGTCCGTCACGGTTCTCGTGTCTCCTTGGATGATCCTCGGGCCGTCGGGTGACAGCCGAATACGAGGTTATACGCCCTGGCTGATCGAACTCATGTTGAAATCGGGCACCCGCACCGGGGGCATCGCGGCACGGGTGAACCAGTCGCTCCATTCGCGCGGCAGGGTCTTCTCCGTGCGCCCGGCCTCCGTCGCCCTGCCCAGCAGGTCGACCGGGGACTCGTTGAAGCGGAAGTTGTTGACCTCGCCGGTGACCTCGCCGTTCTCCACGAGGTAGACGCCGTCCCGGGTCAGGCCGGTGAGCAGCAGTGTCGCCGGATCGACCTCGCGGATGTACCACAGGCAGGTCAGCAGCAGCCCGCGCTCGGTGTTCGCGACCATCTCCTCCAGGGACCGGTCGGAGCCTCCGTCCAGGATCAGGTTCCCGATCGACGGCGTGACCGGGAGCCCGGTCAGGCCCGCACTGTGCCGGGTGGCCGTCAGATGCTTCAGCTCGCCGCCGCCGATCCACTCGGTGGCCTTGAGCGGCAGTCCGTTGTCGAACACCGACGCGTCGTCGCCCGAGGTGCGCGCGACCACGAAGGGCGCCGTCTCCAGGCCGGGCTCGTTCGGATCGCTGCGCAGCGTCAGCGGCAGCTCGGAGAGCGTCTCGCCGACACGTGTGCCGCCGCCCGGCCTGCTGAACACCGTGCGCCCCTCGGCCGCGTCGCGGGCCGCCGCCGACCACATCTGGTAGATCAGCAGGTCGGCGACCGCGGTCGGTGGCAGCAGCGTCTCGTACCGGCCCGCGGGCAGCTCGATCCTTCGCTCCGCCCACGCCAGCCGACGGGCCAGCTCCGCGTCCATCGCCTCCGGGTCGACGTCCTTGAAATCCCGGGTCGAGCGTCCGGCCCAGGCCGAGCGCGTACGGTCCGGCGACTTGGCGTTGAGCTCCAGGGTGCCGTTGGGCTGGTCATGGCGCAGCCGCAGCCCCGTCGAGGTACCGAGGTAGGTGGAGACGAGCTCGTGGTTGGCGAAGCCGTACAGCTCACGGGCGCCCGCACGCGCACGTGCGAACGACTCGCCGAGCGCCGGCGCGAAGTGGGTGAAGACAGCGGACGAGGTCTCGGCCGGCGCGTCCGTGAAGTCCGGGGACTCGGGTACCCCCGTCACCAGCGGCTGTGCGTCCTCGGCCGGTCCGGCGCCGCGCGCGGCGGACTCCGCGGCCCGTACCAGCGACTCCAGCTCGTCGGCGGTGACGGCGGAACGGGAGACGACTCCGGACGCCGTGCCGTCCTTGCCGTCGACGGTCGCGACGACGGTGAGGGTGCGCCCGCGCGTC
>NZ_JAYWVC010000209.1:0-13420 GCF_036281785.1 Streptomyces chiangmaiensis
TCGGACACCTTATGGAACCGGTGACTCGCGGCTAGAACCCTGCAGGTTCGCCCGTCTCCTGCGCTGGTCTTGCGCCCGAGCCCTCGACCGTGGTCGTTCTGCCCGGCGGGCAGAACGGGGCGAACGTCACGTCATCGTGCCGTTGCCCCTTCGGGTCCTCGGTGGGGACAATTCTCACGCCGTGGCGTGGCCGGCTCCCGTTCGGGCGGTCGCCGTACCTGTCGAAGAACCTCTCGCCTGGAGCTGTGTTGGTGCGCAGCCTTGCCACAACACAAAAGCGAGCACATGCTCCTGAATACGGAGCTTCTCGCTCAGGTAAGGAATGAAATACCCATGGATTTCAAGCTGGACCTCATCGTGCTACCCGTCTCCGACGTCGATCGGGCCAGAGCCTTTTACCAGGCACTGGGTTTCCGCCTGGACGTCGACTACACGGATGGTGACGACTTCCGGTTCGTCCACTTCACGCCGCCTGGCTCGGAGTGTTCGATCGTCTTCGGGAAGGGGCTGACCTCTGCCGCGCCGGGCTCGATCCAGGCCGTGCATCTCGTCGCGTCCGACATCGAGGAAGCCCGAGCGGAGCTCCTCGGTCGTGGTATCGAGGTGAGCGAGGTATCCCACGACGTCGTCCACATACACAAGGCCGGAGAGGTCATACACCACGGCGCGGGCCCGGAGCGGGGGGCCAACCCGCTCCCCGCCCATGTCGACTACGGCCCCTTCGCCACCTTCAGCGACCCGGACGGCAACGGCTGGGTCCTGGAAGAAGTCAAGCCGCGCGCCCTCGGCGGCGAGGAAGGTGCAGATTTTGACACATTCTAACTGGACCTCTAATATCCATTTATGCGAACAGGTAAGGGCGTTGAGTGGGCGGTGCACACACTGCTCAACCTGGGGTGGCTGGGGGGCGGCGAGCCGGTGGCGACTGCGGAGCTGGCCGCTGGTCACGATCTGTCGCCGTCCTACCTGAACAAGCAGCTGCAGCAGCTGGTTAAGGCGGGGCTGCTGGAATCCGTGCCGGGTGCGCGGGGCGGCTTCCGGCTGGCCCGTCCCCTGGAGGCGGTGTCGATGCTGGACGTGGTTCTTGCCATCGAGGGCGACGAGCCTTTGTTCCGCTGCGCCGAGATCCGTCGCTGTGGCACCATCGCCGAGCGATTGCCAGACAGCAGCTTTGCTCGGCCGTGCACGGTGAACAGCGCCATGCACCGGGCCGAAGCGGCCTGGCGTAAGGCGCTGGCCGAGCAGAGTCTTGCCGATGTGCAGGCGGAGGCGGAGGCACACGCTCCCACGTTGGCGTCGCACGTACGCCGGGGGCTTGGGCGCGACTGATCCTTTGTCTGCGCTGCGTGGCTGCACAGATTTTGCCGATGTGATCCTGGATTAAACAGCTCCTGATTGGCTTCGCAGGAGCCGGAGATATCAGGACTGGCCAATAGGCGATCAGCCTGACCGGCCTCTCATGCGCCGCACCTCGCGGGAGGGGATAGTCGTCCACCCGGAGCGTGCGCGGCGCACATCGCGCCGGTAGCGGCAGCCGCAGCAATGCGAGCTTCTGGTGCGCACCGAGTTCGGGCTGCTGCACGTCAAGCCCGGAGATGTCGCGCTGATCCCGCGCCGCGTGCGGTTCCAGGTGGGACTGCTGGACGCGGTCGCCCATGGCTGTGTCGCCGAGAACTTCGGCCGTCTGGTCGCTCTGCCCGAACTCGGCCCGCTCGGTGTCAACGGTCTGACGAACCCGCAGCACTTCCGAACCCAGGTCGCGGCCTACGAGGACATCGAACGCCCGGTGGTGGCTGTCAAGTACAGCGGAGAGCTGTGGAGTTCGGTCTACGGCCACTCGCCGCTGGACGTCGTGGCCTGGCATGGCAACCATGTGCCCTAGGACGGTCGCGGTGCGCGTCTGTCCCGGCGGCCGGCCAGTTCCTCATCGTCGACGAGCGTGAGCATGGGCCGGGCCATGGGGCCCATTCGGATGGGGCCGAAGACGGATAGACGGCTCGGAGCAGCTTGCCGCAGGGGGAACACGCTCACACAAGGGCGGCGGACAGAGCGGGGGTTGGCTCCTGGCCGCACGCAGGGTGGTCAGGAGCCGGCGATCCTTGTGGCACGTACAAGGTCTGGGCACCCCCGGGGATGCCGGGTGTGGCTGTCAGGCTGGTCAGGCGTTGACTTCCTCCTCGGACCAGGTGTCGTGGTAGTCGGCGAGCTCGAGGATGGCTTCGGCGTCGTCGACCGGGGGGTAGATCCATTCGGCGTTGATCTGCTGCTTGAGCGCCTTGCCCTGCTCTCCGGTCTTCTGGACGATCCGGTCCCAGCCCGTGGTGACCACCGCGCCGGCGGGTCCAGGTCCAGACACGTGACGTAGGGGTTCGGGGCGAAGGGCACCGGGTCCAGCCCGAGGACGTCGGCAGCCACATTGTGGCCGGCGAACTTGCCCAGCGGGATGGCGTGCTGGCAGCTCTGCATCACCATGTGCCCCGCTTCGGCCACAGCCGCTGCCGTGTCACCCGCCGCGAACACCTCCGGCGCTCCGAGAACGCGCAGGAACTCATCCACTCGCAGTCGCCCGCCCCGGTCTCGCTCGCCGGGGATGAACCGGGTGAGCGGGCTGGCCGCCATCCCGGCCGTCCAGATCACGGTGGAGGCGGGGAGGAGTTCACCGTCAGAGAGCTCGACCTCGCTGTCGGAGACCCGCTCGACCGTCGTGCCCAGACGCAGCTCGACTCCGAGATCACTCAGGGCAGAGCCAATGTGCGGGCGCGGGCTTTCGCCCAGCTCGGGACCGAGAGCGTCGGCGCGCTCCACCAAAACAACGCGTATGTCATCGGCGTCGCCGGCCACTTCGCGCAGTCGGGCGGTCAGTTCCGTCGCTGTCTCCAAACCGGTGAAGCCCGCTCCGATGACGACCGCGGTGAAGCGTCCGGGCGTCGCCGGGTGCTGCGGCAGGCGTCGCACGTGGTGGTCGAGGGACGCGGCGGCGTCCAGGGTATCCACGTCGAAGATCCACTGGGAGCCGGGGATCGCCGGGCGCACGAGCTGACTGCCGGTGGCCAGCACCAATCGGTCATAGCTCAGCACGGTATTGCGGCCACTTCGGTCGACTGCGGTCACCGTCCGGGTGGTGGTGTCGATGTCGGTGACGGTCGCGGCGATCCGCCGCACTCCGATCGGACCGAGCACACGGTCGAGCGCTACCCGCTTCCCCTCTGGATCGGCTTCGTAGAGCCGCGGACGGATTACAAGGTCATCGCCGCTGCTGACCACTGTCACCTGCAGTTGCGACCGCGGCACGCCGTGGGCGCGTGCCGCACGTACGGCGGCGGCGGCGCTCCACACACCGGCAAACCCACCACCAATAACCAGGATATTTTTCATCTAGATTCACCTCCACAAAGAACGCGCGGTCACGCCGCGCGGGAAAAAGGATCAGTCGCGCCCAAGCGCCTGGCGAACATGTGCCGCCACGGCGGGAGCGCAACCTGGCGGAGGGTGCCGGCCGAGTCGAGTCTCGCCGACGTGCAGGCTGAGGCACGCTCGCCCACTCGTCACCCTTGCCGTTCGCATATCTGGATACTAAGCATCCAGATTCCGATCCGTCAAAACGTCCATCCGATGCCTGGCAAGGGGACGTCCCGCTTTAACGGGGGTGGGGAATCGCCTCTCGAAACTGCCCTGACCTCAGCTTTCTGCACGGATATGCGCTGTTGACCTGACCCCCACGATCCGCAGCCACCGGACCTGTCGCGTGCGCATATGGATCATGTGACTGCGGCCAGGAGGGATCGCCGGTTCTCTGGCGGCGTCTATGGCTTCGGGCCCCCGTGGTGCGGTGCCCGAAGTACCGCCGCGCTCGGGCTGCCCGGGCCGAAGTGTCGGCCGTTTTCCCATACGGCTGCGCCAAACAGACGTCGCGTGCCGCAGGGTCTTCGACCTGGAGAGAATCTCGCGCCTCTGGGCTGTCACACCCATATGGGTCACCTCGTCTCCCTGATGAGAAAACAGGGCGGGACGGACGAAAGGAGACCCTGTGGGCCTGTATGAGCCCTGCCGAGACAGCCCCGGAGACGTACCAGGCCTTCCCCGAGGCCGACGCCGCGATCCGCAAGGGACCGCTCGACGCGACGCTGCGTGAGCTGGTCAAGATGCGGGCGTCGCGGCTCAACGGCTGCTTGAGCCCTTCGGTCCGGCAAGGTTTTCCGTATTCGAGAGTCATGAAGAAATGGCTCGCGCACTTGCTGCGATCCCGCCCGGCACGAACTCCGCGCAACATGGTGGCTCCGTGGCCAACGGCGTGACCCCTTTCTGGATGTTCCCCTGCTTGTGACTGTGCCGGCCATGCATTCATGCAGGACAACAGCCATTTCACCAGGCACGAAGACGCCCGGAACGTCGACCAGCGAGGGGGAAAGACCACGCGATCAGTAGGAAAAGGGTCAGAGAATCAAGGCGACTCACCGTAGCTAAGACCTCACGTAGCCCGAGGATCTGCCTGAATCGGACGGCAGAGTCCCACACCGTCCACAGAAGGGAAAACGATGAACGGCCCTGAGGGCACGTCCCTGGAGATGATTGATGCCGCGATAGCGATGATCGACGCTGAAGGGACGATCGTCGGATGGACGCAGGCCGCCCAAAGGCTGCTCGGCTACCCGGCCCGTGATGTCGTGGGCTGCTCCGCTGCGATCCTCTTGACCTCTGCCGAGGACCGGGCGAAGGCAGCAACGGTCGCGGAGCAGTGCCGTGCCGGGGCTGGCTGGTACGGCCTGGCGGAGATCCGTCACCGCGACGGCCGCAAGCTCACCGTGCGCCTGCGCGTCGAGCGGCTGTCGGGGCAGGGTCGCGAGGCCCTCTGGCTCGTCTCGGCGATCGGCAGGACCGCGATCGCCTCGCTGGCGACGTCCGGATCGTTGGCGATGCCGATTCCGGTGGCGGTCCACCTGCTTCCCAGCCTGCCGATCGGCGTTGTCCTGCGTGACACGGAGCTACGCTGCACCTGGCTGAACGCGACCTGGGAGCTTGATGGTGGCATCCCGGTCCGACAGCGGCTGGGGCTCCGGTTGACGGAGGAAGCGCCCGGCTCGGATTCCGAAGCGCTGGAAGTAGCGATGCGACAGGTACTGGAGACCGGCACCCCGGCGATCGACGTGGAATACCGGATGTCGCTGCCGAAGAAACTGGGCCGGGAACGAGCCCTCGCAGTCTCCTACTCCCGTCTGGAGGACGCGGATGGCCATGCGCTGGGCGTGTGCGGCATCGTCGTGGATGTCACCTCGTATCAGCGGGCGCACGAGCGCATCGCCATCCTGAGCCAGGCCACCTGCCGGATCGGCAGCACCCTGGACGTGATGCAGACCGCGCAGGAAGTGGCCGATTTCGCTGTGCCGCTCCTTGCGGACCATGCCACGGTCGAGCTCGCGGAGTCCGTGCCCCTCGGCGAGGCACCACCGCACCGCGTCGGCCCGACGGGGGGGTGCATTCCCGCCTTCCGGCGGGCCGGTCTGGCCGCCATCCGCTCGGGAGCCACAGAGCCCCTGTTCGCGCGGGGAGAGCCGGTTTTCGTCCCGCCGATCTCTCCCTACACAGCAGTGTTGTCTTCCGGCAGATCCCACCTGGACCCGGTGCTGGACACCTCCTCCGGCACGTGGCTGGACCAGGACCCTGTGCGCGCGAAATGGCTGCGCGAGGACGGGACGCACTCCTTGATGATCGTGCCGATCCACGTGCGCGGCTCGGTATTGGGCATCGCCACGTTCGCCCGCACCAAGGACCCGGTGCCCTTCGATGCGGACGACCTGCTCCTGGCCGAGGAACTCGTGGGCCTGGCTGCGCTGCCCCTGGACAACGCACGCCAGTACGAGCGTGAACGCTGCGTGGCCTTGGCCCTGCAGCGTCATCTGCTGCCCGACCGTGCCACGGGCGGGCCGGCAGCGGAGGTGGCCTGGCGCTATCTGCCTGCCGACAGCCACCATGGCGTCGGGGGCGACTGGTTCGATGTGATCCCGCTGTCCGGCGCCCGCATCGCGCTGGTCGTCGGCGACGTGGTCGGGCATGGAATCAATGCCGTGGCCACCATGGGCCAGCTGCGCACCGCCGTGCACACCCTGGCCCATATGGACCTGTCTCCCGCAGAACTGCTGGCCCACCTCGACGAGCTGGTCGTCCGCCTCGGCGGGGACGACGACGCAGAAGACCTGGCAACCGTGGGCATCGGGGCCACGTGTCTGTACGCCGTGTACGACCCGGTGACCCGGCGGTGCACGATGGCACGGGCCGGGCACCCCCCGCCCGCGATCATCGACCCGCACGGCGGTCTCACCTTCCCCGACCTGCCCGC
Organism: Streptomyces chiangmaiensis; assembly: GCF_036281785.1. NCBI lineage: Bacteria > Bacillati > Actinomycetota > Actinomycetes > Kitasatosporales > Streptomycetaceae > Streptomyces > Streptomyces chiangmaiensis. The sequence continues at coordinate 6,335 of NZ_JAYWVC010000209.1, forward strand.
CGGAACCCCGCTCGGCCTTGGGCTGGCCCTCTTCGAGTCCGTGACGATGGAACTGCCCGAGGGAAGCGTGCTCGCCCTCTACACCGACGGCCTGATCGAGGCCCGCGACCAGGACATCGACGTCGGCATGGACCGCCTGGGCGCCGCCCTGGCATGCCCCGGTCTCCCCCTGGACGACCTCTGCTCGACGGTGGTGGATGCGCTGCCCACGCAGGCGCCGGGCGACGATGCCACCCTGCTCCTCGCCCGAACCCGCTCACTGGGCCCGGACCGGACCGCCTCGTGGGAGTTTCCCGCCCACCCAGCCGTCGTCGGCCGGGCCCGGGCCCTGGCCACTCGCCGCCTGGCCGAGTGGGGACTGGGGCACCTGGCCGAGTCGACGGAACTGATCGTCAGCGAGTTGGTCACCAATGCCGTCCGTCACGGCGCCGGCCCGATCCGACTGCGCCTGATGCGCCACCAGTTCCTGACCTGTGAGGTGTACGACACCGGCTGCCGCTCCCCGCGCCTGCGCCACCCCCGCACCACCGACGAGAACGGACGCGGCCTGTTCCTCGTCGCCCAGCTGAGCCGCAATTGGGGCACCCGCCACACACCGGACGGCAAACTCATCTGGGTCGAGCAGCAGCTGACTCCCCACGCATGAGAGCCTTTTGGCGGTGCGGGCCGAACGGGGGCGGTCGTCTCTGCCTGGGCCCGGCCCCGCACACGGCGGGCCTGGAGCAGCGGGCGCAGGCGGGGGGACTGGGCCGCCGGCGTCCCCGTGGGGATCAGGTGAAGTTGGCGCCGCCATCACGGTCTGGTCCGCGTTGCGCTACGGCCGACACTCCATAGCGCTGTCCTTTGGCGGGCAGTCATCCTGCTCGATACGGTCGATGATCTTGTCGGCGACGGTGCGTAGACCGCGCAGCTCGGTGGGGTCGAGGACGTCGTAGACGAGCTTGCGTACCCGGGCCACGTGTCCGGGGGCGGCCTCGACGAGATGGGCGTAGCCCGCATCGGTGAGGATTGCGTGGGTGTAGCGGCCGTTGGTGGGGTCGGGCTCACGGCGCACATAGCCACGTTTTTCCAGCCTGTTGATCAGATGGGAGAGCCGGGACAGCTCGGAGTTGGCGAGAACGGCCAGGTCGCTCATGCGCATCCGGCGCTCCGGCTGATCTGACAGACCGGCGAGGACGTAGTACTCGACGAAGCTCAGCTGTGCGTCCCGTTGCAGCTGCGCCCCGAGAGCGGTGGGCAACATGTACAGCAGCTGGCAGAACGAGTACCACGTCTCCAGCTCCGCCGGGGTCAGCCAGCGCGGCTGATGGGTCGAGGTCGGAAGGCGTTCGGGCGTCATGTCCGGAGTGTACGTACACGGCCAACAGTTGAAGTTTCATCTTTCATCGTCTAGCGTGACGCATGAAGGTTCAAGTGAGAGGGAATCGTAGTGGCTGCCGACGTTTACCCGCAGGGCGAGTACGTCATCGACTCGTCCCGCTCCAGCATCGCTTTCTCAACCAAGCACCTGTTCGGCCTGGGCGCCGTCCACGGCAGCTTCGCGCTGCGCTCGGGGACCGTGTCCATCGCTGAACCTCTTACCGACTCGGACGTGAGGGCCGTCGCGGATGCCACCAGCTTCACCAGTGGTCATCCCGCGCGCGACCGAAAGGTGCTGTCGGAGGCGCTTCTGGATGTCGCCAACCACCCGGACATCGACTTCACCTCCACCAGCGCCTACCGTGACGCCACCGGCACGTGGAGGCTGGTTGGCCTCCTGACTGCCCGTGGCGTCGGGGCCCCGGTCGTATTCACCGTGACAGAGACGCAGACGCTCGACGACGAGCTGACGCTCACCGCCACGGCAACCGTCGATCGCTATGCCCACCGCATCACCGCCATGAAGGGCCTGGCGGGCCGTTACCTGCGGCTCAATGCCGTCATTTACGCCCGCCGCGCATCCGCCGGTTCCGCTCTCCGCGGACCGGCCCATCAAGGAGAAGAACACCACATGAGCGACTTGAAGATCGCCGTCATCCTCGGTAGCACCCGGCCCGGCCGCAACGGCAAGGCCGTCGCCGACTGGGTGGTGGACAGGGCGGGCGCACGAACCGGCGCCGAGTACGAACTGGTCGACCTTGCCGACTACCCCCTGCCCCACCTGGACGAGGCCATCCCGCCGTCCATGGGTCAGTACCAGGGCGACCACACCAAGGCCTGGGCCGAGAAGATTGCCGGGTTCGACGGGTACATCTTCGTCACTCCCGAGTACAACCACTCCACCTCCGGCGTGCTGAAGAACGCGATCGACTACCTGTACGGGGAGTGGAACAACAAGGCCGCCGCCTTCGTCTCCTACGGGTCCCTCGGTGGCGCGCGGGCCATCGAGCACCTGCGTGCCGTGGCCAGCGAACTGCAGCTGGCCCACGTGCGCCAGCAGCTGTCCTTCTCGCTGTTCACCGACTTCGAAAACTTCTCCGTCTTCAAGCCCGGCGAGCAGCACGACGACGCCGCGACCAACCTGTTCGAACAGCTGGAGTCCTGGGCGCGCGCCATGAAGACCGTTCGCGCCTGACCTCTCCGCCCACCGACGGACAAGCCGCGAGCAACACAGCGCCGCTGATGCGGCCGGCCCAGCCGGCCGCATCAGCGGCGCACCGGCACACAGCCCTCGAACCCCTGGTCCCGGTGGCTGCAGGCACCCTCGCCGGTCACGGGTCGTGAGCTCTACCTACCCAAGTCCTGGACCCACGACCGCGCACGCTGCCAAGCAGGCCGCATCCCCGACAAATGCGGCTTCAGCACCAAGAACGACCTCGTCCGCGCCATGATCGAGCGGACCCTGGCCTCCCCGCTCCCCTTCGCCTGGGTCACCGCAGACTCCGCCTGTCGCCAGGGACTCCCGTGTCCACCGCTTCCGGGAGGACGACGGCCTCTTCCATGTCGTCGCCGTGCCCAAGTCCCAGCAGGTCCACGGCCCTCGCATCGACCATCTCATCAGCCAGGCCCCGCCCTAGCCATGGCCGCGCTTGTCCGCGGGGCGGGCAGCAACGGCATCATGACCTCTCGTGCTGCTACGCCTGGCCTTGTGGGGCTCAACTGCTGCGCCGGGAGACCGCCAAGGATGCCGATGGCGTAACCGGGAAGACGCTGCTCCAGCGGCGGCGCAGTATCAGCGACCTCGATCTTGCGCGGCCCAGCCCACCCGGTCCTGGCCTGCGGCTGAAAGCAAGGTGGTCTTCTTTGCCGGCCGTCTGCGCGGATCCCGAGCTCGGATGATTACGCTGGGTCTGCAAGCTGGAGGAGGTTGCGATCTGTATGGGCGACGGGCACGCGTCTGAACGGTCCGAGCAGGAGGACACGCTTGGAGCCGAATGGGAGAGGCACCGGCCGGCGGTTTTCGGCGTGGCCTACCGGCTGCTGGGCGGTGTGGCCGATGCCGAGGACGTGACCCAGGACGTGTGGCTGCGGGCGGCCGGAACAGATCTTCAAAACATCGATGATCTGCGGGCCTGGCTGGTGACGGTGGCCGCACGGCGGTCGTACGACATTCTCAAGAGCGCCCGTTTCCGCCGGGAGACCTATGTCGGGCCGTGGCTGCCGGATCCGCTGCTGACAGGGCCGGAAGCATCCGAGCCGGTCCTCGTCGATGAGTCCGTCAGCTCGGCAATGCTCCTGATCATGGAGGAGTTGAGCCCGCCGGAGCGGGTGGCCTTCGTCCTGCACGATGTCTTCGGTCTTGAGTTCGGCCGGATCGCCGAAGTGCTGGATGTCTCCGTGCCAAGTGCCCGGCAACTGGCCTCCCGGGCGCGGCGGCGGGTGGCCAAGGCGAAGCAGTCTTCGCCGCGGGCGTCGAAGGCGGAGCGGGAACGTGTGCTGGCGGTCTTTCGCGCCGCCTACGAGGCCGGGGATCTGGCCGGCCTGGTCAGGCTGCTGCACCCGGACGTCGTCTACGTCACCGACGGCGGCGGCAAGGCCGCCGCGGCGCGCAAGCCGATCCATGGCGGTGTGCGCGTCGCTGAGGTGATGGTGCGCGTGGGCCGCCAGTGGCGTCCGGACCGCATCGACCTCGTCGAGGTCGGCGGCGAGCTCGCCCTGGTGTTCCACCGGGAGGGCCACGTCTACTCCGTGGACACGCTGCAGATCACAGACGGTCTGATCACCGCATACCGCAGGGTCATCAACCCGGACAAGCTTTCTCACGTCTGAGCCGTCACACCCCGAGGGGCTTCCTCGTCTCCCTGATGAGAACCAGAACGGGACGGACGAAGGAACGCTCGTGAGCAGATGAGATCGATCATGCCGGTCGGCATGCGTCCACCTGTTGCGTTCCTCCGACGACGAGCCGCGATGCGTCCTGCGTGTGAACGGGCTGCGCGCTCGAGCACCCCTCCCCAGGAAGGACCCTTATGCAAGCCATCACTGTTCGAGACCGCGAAGCCGGTCTCGCCGGGTTGTCCCTGACGGACATGCCCTACCCCCACGCGGCCGAGAACGACGTCATCGTCCGGGTGCACGCGGCGGGCTTCACCCCTGGAGAGCTGGACTGGCCGGCCACGTGGACCGATCGCGCCGGCCGCGACCGCACGCCGAGCGTGCCCGGGCACGAGTTGTCGGGTGTCGTCGTAGAGTTGGGGTTCGGCACGACCGGTTTGAGTGTCGGCCAGCGGGTGTTCGGCATGGCTGACTGGGCCCGCAACGGCTCGCTCGCCGAGTACGCCGCGGTGGAGGCCCGCAATCTCGCGCCGCTGCCGGCGGACGTCGACCACACCCTGGCCGCCGCACTGCCGATCTCCGGCCTGACCGCCTGGCAGGGCCTGTTCGACCACGGCCGCCTGGCCTCAGGCCAGACCGTCCTGATCCACGGCGCCACGGGTGGTGTCGGCTCCATCGCGGTACAGCTCGCCCGCGAGGCCGGCGCCCGTGTCATCGGCACCGGCCGGTCCGCCGACCGGGGCAGGGCGCTTGCACTGGGCGTCGACACCTTCCTGGACCTGCAGACGGAGAAGCTGGAGGGCATCGGCGAGGCCGATGTCGTGTTCGATGTGATCGGCGGAGACATTCTCGACCGATCAGCCGCCCTGGTCCGGGCGGGCGGCACGCTCGTCACCATCGCCATGCCGCCCAAGGTTCAGCCCAGGGACGGGCGGGCGGTGTTCTTCGTCGTCGAACCCGACCGCACCCGGCTCATCGAGCTCGCCACGCGACTGAGGGACGGCCGGCTCAAGCCGGTCGTCGGCGCCGTACGGCCGCTCGCCGAAGCACCCGACGCGCTCGCCCCCGCCAAGCGCACCCCGGGCAAGACGATCATCCGCGTCACGGAAGACCGAACAGGAGACCCATCGTGATCACCATGCGGATCGCCGGTGGCCTGCTGGCCCTCGCCGCGCTGACTACGGCCACGGCCTGCTCCGCCTCGGACCAGGACACCCACGCCAAGACGCCGACCGCGGCCGCGGCCGTGGCATCGGCCGTGGCATCGGAGCACCCCGTCGAAACCCTCAAGCCGCTCCACCAGCAGGCCCTCCCGAATGTGAAGGGCAAGACGTTCACCTCGGCGGTCGTCGACTTCCCGCCCGACGCACATGCGATGCCCCACCGGCACGGCAATGCGTTCACCTACGCCTACGTCCTCGAAGGCACCGTGCGCAGCAAGCTCGCCGGCGAGCCCCTGAGCACCTACCGCCAGGGCGAGAACTGGGTCGAGCAGCCGGGTGCCCATCACGTCCTCACCGAGAACGCCAGCCGGACCGAACGGGCCAAGCTCCTGGTCGTCTTCATCTCCAACACCGGAGACGAGCTCAAGGTCGACGACCCGAGGTCGTAGCCCGACTTGTGCGGGAGCGGCAACGTGCCCGCACGAACTCACCGACCCTCCCGGAACACAGTCCACCGGCCACCAAACGCGCCCGAAGTGCACGGCGCAGGCCACACACCCGAATCGAAGGAACCATGACCAACACGCAGCGCGTCAACATCGGCAAGCAGCACCCGAGTTCCTACAAGACCCTCATCGCCTTGTCGGCGGAGGTGGAAGAGTCCGCCGCTGCGGCAGGCCTTGACCCGCTCCTGATCGAGCTGTTGAAGATCCGTGCCTCCCAGATCAACGGCTGCGCGTTCTGTCTGCGCATGCACACCCGCGACGCTCTGAAGAAGGGCGAAAACTCCGACCGGATCGCCGTGCTGCCCGGATGGGAGGAGACCGGCTACTTCTCCGAGACAGACCGCGCCGCCCTCCGCTTGACCGAGGCGGTGACGCGTGTGTCGGACGGGCACGTCAGCGACGAGGACTACAACGCCGCCGCGGCCGTACTCTCCGCAGACCAGATCTCGGCGGTCGCCTGGCTGGCAACGGTGATGAACGCCTTCAACCGCGTCGCGATCACCAGCCGGTACCCCGTCGGCGGCTGACCTCGACGGCGATGCGGACTGCAGCGGGCGCCTCCACCGTCGTGAAGGTGATGGCGGTATCAGTGAGGAGCACGTGGCACCTCAATATGCGAGCTCACCAGCCCCATGGCCAACCCACACGGCCCCACTAGGGACTGTCATTGGTTGTGGTCAAGCCTGTGGTGGGGTGCCGGTCCGGTAGGACTGCGGTGTGACGCGTGCTCAACTCACCAGTAACAAACGGGAGTTCATTGGGTCGTTTCTGCCGGTCGGCAGGTTCGGCTCGTATCCGGGGCGGCTGGGTGAGCAGTTCGTGATCTGGTGGTTCCGTACCGGCAGCCAGTGGCGGGAGACGCCCGAGTGGTTCGGCGCCTGGCAAACGGTCTGCAACCGATTCGTGCGATGGCGGGGCGCGGGCGTCTTCCGGACCCTGCTGGACAGGGCGGTCGCCGAGGCCACCCGCAGAGGCGAGATCGGCATGTCCCTGGTCAGCGTGGACTCCACCACGGCACGGGCGCATCACGGCGCGGCCGGCATGCGGGTCGGCGGAGAGACCCGGGCCGCGGTGGAGGAGGCGGCCTTGCAAAAGGGGCGCGTGCGAGCAACCAGGCGGGCAGGACGGCGAAAGTGATCCGATCCGTGCCGAACGGATCTGGTGTTGACCTACGAGCAGAGGGAATCATGCGTGAGATTGTGATCGTCGGTGGCGGCTACGCG
>NZ_JAYWVC010000021.1:0-70676 GCF_036281785.1 Streptomyces chiangmaiensis
GGCGGCTGGTGTCCGAGATGGGAGCACCGCGCCGAATTGCGGGGGGCTCTTGCGGACCCCTCCGCTTCACTTCGCTAGAGCTCGTTCGGCTCGATGTCCACGCGGCCAAAGTCGAAGCTTCGGCCCCGTGTCGATGAGGCGTCGATGATTACTGCGCCGAACAGGAAGCGGAGAACGGTGTTCATTCGCTCGTACTGCTTCCCCTCCCCCAGCCCCTTCCAGATGCTCCGCGCGTCGGGTCCTACCAAACCCCCAAGCACCTCAACGGCCGGCCGGATCACCAACTTACGGCGGACCTGAGCGATCCGGTCCTCGACCGTCTTGCGCATCGCGCGATACTCACGCGTTTTCAGTTCCCCGGCTTCCCACATGTCTTTCAGCTCGGCAAGCTCCTCTTGTTCGGCCTCGATGGCTGCCTGATCGGCTTCCGTCAGGCTCGGCGGCTCGGTGCTGCCGGTCACGTCCAGCCGCTCCAACAGGTTGATTGCCGCGTCGGTCACGAACGCTTCCAACGTCGGCGCGGACACGCTGCGCCCACAGAACTCGCTGTCCGTGCGCTGGCTGCGTCCGCACAGGTAATTGCCCATGGATCCGGCCATGCGCACGCCGCACCGCTTGCACATCACGATGCCGCGGAGCAGGTAGAAGCGGTTGTCCTCGTTCTGGCCGCTCGAAACGGCCGGGGCCCGGTACGTGCGCCGGTCGCGTACCTCCTGCCAGAGACCTTCGTTGATGATCGCGGGCCACTGACCTCGGCCGACTTCTTCGCCTCGGAAGACCCGGATGCCTGCGACGTGGTGACTGTCCAGAAGTGCTCGAATGCTATCGGCGTTCCACTCACGTCCGAGGGCCGTCCGCTCTTGGCGTTCGTTGAGGTCGCGAGCCAGAGCGGTGGGGGTCTCGCCGTCAAGGTAGCGGGTGAAGACTTCTCGGGCGATGACGGCCTCCGCCGCGATGATCACCGTTCCCGTTTTGTCGTAGCCGAAGCGACGCTTACCACCGTGCGGCTGGCCATCCCGGGCTCGGTCAACCGTGGCGTCACGCAACCGCCGTGAGGTGTCGTCACTGGAACGGCAGGCGTGCGCTACCTCGATGCGTAGAAAGAACCGGTCGTCAGGGTCGGCGAGATCACGCCGGTTGGCCTGGCCGTGCAACGTGATGTCGTGCTGGTCGGCAATGTGCAAGAGCTGCTCGAGGTCGTGAGGCTGCCGCATGAGCCGGTCCGGGTGGTAGGTAAGGATGTGCCGCACGTGGCCGTCGCTAACGGCTTCGAGCAGTGCGTCCCACCCCGGGCGCTTGCGGTTGCGCTTCCACGCGGACCGGTTGTTGTCCACGAAGACCAGACGGTTCGGCACCGTGAGGTTCAGGCGCTCGGCGGTGTCTCGGCAGATCCGTTCCTGACGGTCAACGCCCGTTTGGTCATCGTCGTCCGCGTGCGAGATGCGGCAGTAGATCGCGGCCCTCTCTCCGCTCCAGTCAGCAGCGCTGCGACGGGCCTGTCGGGGAAGAGATAACCGGGAGATGCGGCGGTCTGCCAGCGGCTGACGGTCTGTCTGCTGCTCGTCTGCGTCCATGAAAAGAGCTTATGGGCAGGCGATGGCCTGGCCGATGCCCATCAGGCGGTCGCGGGTGAGAACGATGCCCGCGATCGTCATCGAGAGGCAGGAGAAGAAGGCCGAACCCAGCACGACGGCCAGCGCGACGCCGAGCAGCCGCAGCGGATTCCAGGTCATCGCCACACCGAGCACCGCGGCGATCAGAACGACCACGATCGCCTGGATCAGCGCCTTGACCCCGGCCGCGAAGGCCTTCCCGGTGATGAGTGCCGCGCGCGGGGTCGGTGTGACCAGCAGCTTCGTGAGGATCCCGGCGTCCCGCTCCCAGATGATCATGATGCCGTAGAAAATGGCGATGAACATCGCGGACTGGGCGATGATGCCCGGGGCCAGGTAGTCGAGATACGGGATGCCGCCGGTCGGGATCGCCCTGATCCGGGTGAACGTCTCACCGAAGATGAGCAGCCACAACGCCGGCTGAATCGCGCGGGTGTACAGCTCGGTGCGGTCATGGCGCAGCTTCTGCAGCTCGACCGCGCACATCGCCGCGACCCGCGCGGGCAGCACCTTCCACCCGGTACGGGCCCGGGGTGGGACCAGCAGCAGGTCGAGGTCGGCTAGGTGTACGGCGTCAGCCGACACGGGACGCGGTGCGGCGGGTGCTTCGGACATCGCGGAAGTCTCCTGACTGGTCGTCGAGTCCGCTGCCGGCGACATCGCGGAAGACGTCTTCCAGCGTCGGCAGCGGACTTTCGGTGCCGAGCCGTTCCCTGAGACCGGTCCTCAGCTCGTCGGGGGTGCCGAGGGCGCGGACGCGGCCGCGGTGCATCAGGGCGACCCGGTCGCAGTACTGGTCGGCCTCGTCCATGTAGTGGGTCGTGACGAGGACCGTCATGCCGGTGGCGGCGCGTACGGCGTTGATGTGTTCCCACACGTTGGTCCGGGCGATCGGGTCGAGACCGATGGTCGGCTCGTCGAGCATCAGCAGCCGGGGCGCGCTCACCAGGGCCTGGGCGAGTTCGAGTCTGCGGACCATGCCGCCGGAGTACGTCCTGGCCAGGCGGTCGGCCGCGGCGGTGAGATCGACGGCCTCCAGCGCCTGCTCGACCCGCCGGGCGCGCTCACGCCGGGAGACGTCGAAGACACGGGCGAACAGGGCGACGTTCTCGCGGCCGGTGAGCCCGGCGTCGGCCGAGAGCTGCTGCGGCACATAGCCCAGCAGGCGCCGTACGGCCATGCGTTCGCGGGTCGCGTCGTGGCCGAAGACGCTGACCTTGCCCGCCGGGACCGGGAGCAGTGTGGTGATGCAGCGGATGGCCGTGGTCTTGCCGGCTCCATTGGGGCCGAGCAGGCCGAACACCTCGCCGTCGCGGACGGAGAGGTCGAGTCCGTCCACCGCGTGCGTCTCCCCGAAGGAGTAGCGCAGTCCGGCACAGGTGACGGCGTCGACCGCCGGGTCCCCGCCGTCCGTCGCGTTCCGCGTCATGTCTCCTCGGCCTCCTCGTGCAGGTTCTCCGCCAGCTTGCGCAGCGCCGGAAGGGCCGCCTCGAGCGCCTTGCGATCCACCTCGTCGAGGCGGGCCATCTGGCGGCGCACGAGGGCGGTGCGCCGCTTACGCCAGTCACGCAGCCGTGCCTCGGCCGCCGCGGTGGGCAGCAGTCGCGCGGCCCTCCGGTCGGCCGGGTCCGTCTCGCGGATCAAGAAGCCGTCCCGAACCAGGTGATTGACGAGCGTCGAGACCGAGTTGCCCGCCAGATACAGCTCCCTGGCGGCCTCCGACACACCCATCCCCGGCCGTGCCGCGACCAGGCGCAGCAGCTCGACCTCGGCACCGCGCAGCGGTGGCGAGGACATCCCGCGGCGCAAGTGCCGCCGGATGAGCCGCTGCACTCCGAGCAGTGCGTCGGCGAGGTCGCCCGCGAGGCTTTCCGATTCCACACCCCGGACATTAGCTCTGCATCAGAGGTATTCGGGGAAAGACAAGGTCAAGACAGGGGCGAGAAAGCCCACCGCCCTGTCAGTGGTGGTGCGGCTCGTCCCGGTGGACCGGGCCGTGCGGGGCCTTGCAGTGCGCGGCGTCGTCGGTCGTCTCCCGGTCCCCGGGCAGGGTCAGTTGAAGGACCTGCTCGGGGGCGTGGTCGACCTGCAGGGTGGTGTGGGTGATGCCGTAGCCGTTCCGCAGTACGTCCTCGAGGTCGCGGCGCACCGCGTGGCAGTCGCCGCCCGGCTCGACCAGGACGTGGGCGGACAACGCCGACTGGCCTGAGGTGATCTGCCAGACGTGCAGGTCGTGCACCTCGACGACGTCCGGACGGGCGACGAGCCGGTCGCCGAGCGCGTCCGGGTCGACGTCGGCGGGCGCCGCCTCCAGGAAGATACGGCCGGAGTCGCGCAGCAGCCCGAACGCGGCCTTCACCATCAGCGCGACGACGACGAGAGTGGCGACGGCGTCGGCACGTTCGAAGCCCGTCAGGACCACCACGAGCGCGGCGACCGCGGTACCGACGAAGGCGAACAGGTCGTTCAGGATGTGCTGATAGGCGCCCTCGACATTGAGTGAGGTGCGGTTGGCCCGCGAGATGCACCAGGTGGCGACCACATTGACGGCGATGCCGGCGAGCGCGGTGACCAACATCGGGACGCCCGAGACCGCGGGCGGGGCGATGAGCCGCCGTACGGCCTCGTACGCGAGCCAGGAACCCAGCAGGAGCAGCGTGAGACCGTTGGCCTGGGCCGAGAGGATCTCGGCGCGCTTGAGTCCGTAGGTGAAACCGCCGCGGGCCGGGCGGGCGGCGAGCCGCATCGCGATCAGAGCGAGCACGATGGACGCCGCGTCGGTGAGCATGTGGGCCGCGTCGGAGATCAGGGCCAGAGAAGAAGCGAGGACACCGACAACCACCTCGGCCGCCATGAACACGGTGATCAGGGCGAGCGCCAGGCCGAGCCAGCGGCGGTCGGCGTCCGCCGACACGCCGTGGGAGTGCCCGGAGTGGCCCCCGGGGCCGTGCTCGTGGCCGTGGCCGCTCATGTGATCCGCCTTCCCCCTCGTATCGGGTCCCTCGACGGCAGTGAAACGCATCGCGGCGCCCTACGGCAAAGGCTGCACCGGTGACCGTTGTCATGTCCGATAGTACGCCGCTGACCTGCGTAAACGTTCAACCGCGGGGCTCGGCACCCGACGCGGTGCTCCTCATAGGCCGACCGCCCCGTCGATGCGCTCCCGCAGCAGATCGGCATGGCCGTTGTGGCGGGCGTACCCCTCGATCATGTGGATGAGCACCCAGCGGAGCGAGACGGTGCCACGCCAGGAGTCGTGGCCCTCGACGTCGAGGTGGGGCGCACAGTCGACGAACGCCTCGGCGAAGGCGATCTCCTCGCGCCACGCCTCCCAGGCCCGGGAGACGACGTCCGGGTCGGGTACCGCACCGGTGAAGTCGCCGTCGGGGTCCGAGGGCGAGGAGAACCGGGGCGCCGCCTCGCGCCCTGCCAGGACCTGCCGGAACCAGCGGCGTTCGACGTCGGCGAGATGCCGTACCAGACCGAGCAGCGAGAGCGTGGACGGCGCCACCGACCGCTGCGACAACTGCGTGTCCAGGCCGGTGCACTTGAGCTCCAGGGTCGCGCGCTGGGCGGCCAGGAAGGCGACGAGGAGGGCGCGTTCGTCACCCGTGGCGGGACCGGAGGAACGGGGATCGCGCTCGATGGGGACGAACATCTCAGCTCTTCTGCTCGGCGAGGTCACGTGCACCATCATCGGCCGTGCGACGGGCGTCAGCCGCCGCATCGGTGCGTGAACCGGTCGACCAGGTCGCGCCAGCCGGCCTCCACCCGCTCCACGGGCATGCCGCGCCGGGTGAGCAGGTGGTCGACGAGCACCGTCTCCAGATAGCCGAGCAGGGTGTGCGCGACGAGTTCGAGGTCACCCTCGGCCCGCGCTTCGCGCAGCAGCATGGCCACATGGGCCAGCCGGAACTGGTACGGCGCGCCCAACCGGTGGCGGGCCGGGTCCGCATGGGCGGCCAGGTACAGATCGCGGTGGGCGTGTTCGTGACGGACGACGCCCGAACCGAAGGCATGCAGCCGCTCCACCGCGGGTGCCCCCGGGCCCAGCGGCGGCGGTCCGGAGATCAAGACGGTCTGGAACTGCTCCTCCTGGTGGCTCAGAAGCTCCACCAGCAAGCCCGCGCGGTCCCCGAACCGCCGGAAGACCGTGCCCTTGCCGACGCCCGCCCCGCAGGCGATGTCCTCCATGGTGACGTTGGCTATGCCGCGTTCGGCGGCCAGTCGCGCGGCCACTTCCAGAAGCCGCGTGCGATTGCGGGCGGCATCGGCGCGCAGCTGGGTGGGCTTGAAGGTCGGCATGAGGCTGAGATCCACCAGGCCCTCGCCGTCGGCCTGCGGCGGCACGTGAGCGGGCGGAAGCTGCTCGGTCATGGCATCAGCGTAGTCGCGGGAACAGATTCGGACCTGGGTCCGTTTGGACCCCCCAGGAAGTGGACCACGGTCCGGTGAAGTGGTACAACATTCAACGAAGACCTCACCGGTTCCTCCAGGCCCGTCCTGTTCCGGTTGCACTGATCATAGATTCTGGGAGTTTCGCCATGTCCGTTCGCATCCTCGCCCTCGTCGGCAGCCTTCGTGCCGGTTCGCACAACCGTCAGCTCGCCGAGGCGGCCGTGAAGCACGCCCCCGAGGGCGTCGAGGTGGTGCTCCAGGAGGGTCTGGCAGACATCCCCTTCTACAACGAGGACATCGACGTCGAGGGGAACGTGCCCGCGGCCGCCGTCACGCTGCGTAACGCCGCCGCACAGGCCGACGCCCTGCTGCTCTTCTCGCCCGAGTACAACGGCACCATCCCGGCCGTCCTGAAGAACGCGATCGACTGGCTGTCCCGTCCGCACGGCGCCGGCGCCCTGTCCGGCAAACCGGTCGCCGTCGTCGGCACCGCCTACGGCCAGTACGGCGGCGTGTGGGCGCAGGACGAGGCCCGCAAGGCCGTGACGATCGCCGGTGGCGCGGTCGTCGAGGACGCCAAGCTGTCCATCCCCGGCTCCGTGGTCCGCTTCGCCGAGACCCACCCGGCCGACGACATCGAGGTCGTCGAGGGCCTGACCAAGGTCATCCAGCAGCTCTCGCAGGCCACGCCCACCGCTGCCTGATCCCCCGGGAGCCGGCGCCGCGGCCGGCCCCGAGGCATGACATGGCAGTGGGCCAGGATCCCGCATCCTGGCCCACTGCCGTTGCCGCACACCGTCGGGTCCCGGCCCACCGTCGTCACCGCGTCGGCGGCTCCCTCTTCCGCGTGGTCCGCGGAGGCCGCTCACATACGCCTCGTCGTCATGCCCGCACCCCTGACGAGCTGCGGGTTCGGTGCCTGATCGCCCATCAGACGCGTGCCCGGGCGTTGCCTGTGCTTCTCCGGCAGGACGTCGTCGATTGCTTGCATCGTGGGATGGACCACATCACGTTCCTAGTGGCCGTCGTCATCGTCACGGCACTGGCCTTCGACTTCACGAACGGCTTCCATGACACCGCGAACGCGATGGCCACCTCCATCGCCACCGGCGCGCTCAAGCCGAGAACCGCGGTCCTGATCAGCGGTGTACTGAACATCGTCGGCGCGTTCCTGTCGACCGAGGTTGCGAAGACCATCTCGGGCGGCATCGTGGACGACACCCTGGTGACCCCGGCGATGGTCTTCGCCGGGCTGGTGGGCGCGATCCTGTGGAATCTGCTGACCTGGCTGGTCGGACTGCCGTCGAGTTCGTCGCACGCGCTCTTCGGCGGTCTGATCGGCGCCGTGTGGGTGGGGGCGGGCAGCAATGGCGTGCACTTCGACAAGGTTGTCGAAAAGGTCCTCATCCCGGCAGTCGCCTCGCCCGTGGTGGCCGGGCTCGCCGCACTGCTGGCCACATACCTCGCCTACAAGATCACTGCCAGGGTCCGCAAAGAGTCGGTGACCAGGGGCTTCCGCCTCGGCCAGATCGCCTCGGCTTCACTGGTCTCGCTGGCGCACGGCACCAACGACGCGCAGAAGACGATGGGCGTGATCACCCTCACCCTGATCTCGGCCGGGGCGCTCGGCCATGATGCGAGCCCACCGGTGTGGGTGATCGCGTCCGCCGGTCTGGCCATCGGCCTCGGCACCTATCTCGGCGGGTGGCGCATCATTCGCACGATGGGCAAGGGCCTGACCGACATCCAGTCGCCGCAGGGCTTCGCCGCCGAGGCTGCGTCCACGACCGTCATCCTGACCTCCGCCCACCTCGGCTTCGCGCTGTCGACCACACAGGTCTGTTCGGGCGGCATCCTCGGTGCGGGCCTCGGGCGCAAACTCGCCGAGGTGCGCTGGGGCACCGCCGGCCGCATGGTGATCGCCTGGCTGGTGACGCTCCCCGCGGCGGCGCTGGTCGGCGGCGTCTCCGCGAGCGTCGTCAAGCACGGCGGAAACGCCGGCACCGTGGTGATCGCTCTGGTCGCCGCCGCCGTCGCCGCATTCATCGTGGTCGTCTCGCGCCGCAACCCGATTCACGCCCACAATGTGAACGAGAGCCACGAGGTCACGCTCCGTGGCAGCACCCCCACGAGCGTCGGCACCGGCATCTGAACCAGGGAGGGTTCACGCCATGCACCTTGACTGGACCGCCCTCGGCGAGGTCACCGTGGTCAGCATCGGAGTCACCGTCGCCGTGGTGGTCGTCTTCGCGCTCGGCGTGCTCGGCCTCGCCCAGGTCGAGGACGCCCGTGGGCGGGACGGCGGCACCCACACGCTCGGTCTGGCCCAGGCCGGGCTCTGCTTCCTGGCCTGCGCGGCGGTGGTCGCGTACGGAATCTATCTGATCGTGCCGCAGTTCCACTGAGAGAGCGGGAGGAGGACGGATGACACCTCTGGTGACCGAGGGCCTGCGGGTCGACTACACCGACCACGACGACCCGGTGCTGCTGCGTCGCGACGGCAGCCTGGTGGACACCTGGCGGGAGAACTACCCGTACCACCAGCGGATGGAGCGCAAGGAGTACGAGTGGCACAAGCGGCTTCAGCAGATCGAACTGCTGAAGCTGCAGAGCTGGATCAAGGCGACCGGCCGACGGCTCGTCATCGTCTTCGAGGGGCGGGACGCGGCCGGCAAGGGCGGCACGATCAAGCGCTTCACCGAGCACCTCAACCCGCGCGGCGCCCGGGTGGTCGCCCTGGAGAAGCCGACCGAGCGTGAGCGCGGGCAGTGGTACTTCCAGCGGTACGTCGAGCACCTGCCGACCGAGGGCGAGATCGTGATGTTCGACCGGTCCTGGTACAACCGGGCCGGTGTCGAGCGCGTGATGGGCTTCTGCACCGACGACGAGTACCGCCGTTTCATGCGCCAGGCCCCGATGTTCGAGCGGATGCTCGTGGACGACGGCGTGGACCTGGTGAAGTTCTGGTTCTCCGTCTCGCAGAGCGAGCAGCGCACCCGTTTCACCATCCGCCAGGTCGACCCCGTACGGCAGTGGAAGCTGAGCCCGATGGACCTGGCCTCCCTCGACCGCTGGGACGACTACACCGCCGCCAAGGTCGCCATGTTCCGCGAGACGGACACCGAGCACGCGCCGTGGACCGTGGTGAAGAGCAACGACAAGAAGCGGGCCCGCGTGGAGGCGATGCGCAGCGTCCTCGCCCGCTTCGACTACACCGACAAGGACGAGGAGATCGTCGGCAGCCCCGACCCCAGCATCGTGGGCGCCGCGGCGAACCTGCTGGAGGCGGGCGAGGACGACAGCGTCCACTGAACGCTCCTCCCCGGCGCTGGGTTCAGCGGTGCGTGGTGGTCACGGCCTTCCCCCCCGTGCCCAGCGCCATGTCGTCCGGCTTGTCGCTCGCCCCGTGTCCTGCGGTCACTGCACTGAGCGGAACGTCAGTCGTGGGCCGGGCGGTTGGTGAGCCGGTGGTCGGCCAGGCCGAGCGCCTCGTCCACAACCCGGCGCAGATGGCCGTCGCGCAGCGAGTAGATCACCCGGCGGCCCTCCTTGCGCGAGTCGACCAGGCCCGCCAGCCGGAGCCGCGCCAGGTGCTGACTGACGGCGGGTCGCGCCGCGCCGCACTTCTCGGTGAGCGTGGAGACGTCGGCCTCGCCACCGGACAGGGCGTGCAGCAGGGCGAGCCGGGTGCGGTCCCCGAGCAGGGCCAGCAGCTCCGCGGCCAGAGCGAACTGTTCCTCGCCCGGGGTCAGGGGGTGCCCGTCGGCCGCGCCACCCGTACGCGGCTGCGCACTGTGTGCAGGTGACAGGTGCATGCGTGCGCTCATACGCACATAATGGCTCCGTGGGGGCGAACGCGTCCACCATCGCGCGGCGAAAGGGGTCCTCAGGTGAGCCACCCGCACGAGAGCCACGAGCACGGCCGGGCCCATGGTCACGACCGCGCCCACCCGCACCACCCCGCGCACGAGCAGCACCGGAACCATCACCCGCACGGCCACGAGCACGACCGCCCTGGTCCCCATCCCCATGGACGTCTGCACCGCCTCAGGCACCTGCTCACGCCCCACTCCCACGAGACCGCCGACACGCTCGACGCCGCTCTGGAGTCCTCCGCCCGCGGCATGCGCGCACTGTGGGTCTCGCTGGCCGTGCTCGGGGGAACGGCCCTGGCACAGGCGATCGTGGTCGCGATCTCCGGGTCGGTCGCGCTGCTCGGCGACACCGTGCACAACGCCGCCGACGCCCTGACCGCCGTGCCCCTCGGCGTCGCCTTCATCCTGGGCCGAAGGGCGGCCACGCGCCGATTCACCTACGGATACGGCCGCGCCGAGGACCTCGCCGGCATCGTGATCGTGCTGACCATCGCCGCGTCCGCCGCCTTCGCCACCTGGGCGGCGGTCGAGCGGCTGCTCGAGCCGCGCCCCATGGAGCACATCCCCGCCGTCGCCGTCGCGGCCGTCATCGGTTTCGCCGGGAACGAGTGGGTCGCACGCCACCGCATCCGGGTCGGCCGCGCGATCGGCTCGGCCGCACTGGTGGCCGACGGGCTGCACGCGCGCACGGACGGATTCACCTCGCTCGCGGTCCTGGTGGGTGCGGGCGGCGCGGCGCTCGGCTGGCAACTCGCCGACCCGCTCGTGGGGTTGGCGATCACGGCCGCGATCGTCCTGGTGCTGCGGGACGCGGCACGCGAGGTCTTCCGGAGGGTGCTGGACGCCGTGGACCCTGCGCTGGTGGACCTGGCCGAGCAGGCGCTGCGCGCGGTGCCGGGCGTACGCGAGGTCGGCGAACTGCGCCTGCGCTGGATCGGGCACCGGCTGCGCGCCGAGGTGGCGGTCGTGGTGGACGGCGAGGTGAGCGTGCGCCGGGCGCACGACATCGCGGTCGAGGCCGAGCACGCCCTGCTGCACGCCGTCCCGAAACTCACCGCGGCCCTGGTCCACGCCGACCCGGCCCCGAGACCGGGCGAGAGGGATCCCCATCTGGCGCTGGCCCACCACGGCCACCCGGCGGCCTGACGGATCGCTCGGCAGGCCCGTGCCCACCACACCGGCCGTCACGGCAGTCGCCCCGGGACCGACGCCGCGGTCAGGCCCCCAGACCCTCCAGCACCACGGCGTTGGCCAGTTCCGCGAACGCCTTCCCCGGCACCAGCAGCTTGCCCCGGCGCCGACCGCTGCCGACCAGCACATACGGCAGGTCGACCACCGCCGAGTCCACCAGCACCGGCCAGTTGCCGGGAAGTCCGATCGGCGTGATACCGCCGTACTCCATGCCGGTCTCCCCGGTCGCCACCTCCATCGGCGCGAAGGACGCCTTGCGGGCGCCCAGTTGACGGCGGACCACGCCGTTGACGTCGACCCGGGTGGCGGACAGGACCACACATGCGGCCAGGGTCGTCTCGCCACCCCGTTTGGCCGCGACGACGACGCAGTTGGCGGACCGGTCGAGCAGGTCCTTTCCGTAGTGCTCCAGGAAGACCGCGGTGTCGGCCCACTCGGGCTCGGTGTCGACGTAGACGATCCGGTCGGCGGGGACGGCGCCGCTCCAGGCCCGTACGGCCGCCGCCACCGCAGGGGTCAGCTCGTCGAGGCAGTCGGGGGCGGGCGTGGCGTGGTCGAAGTCTCCGATGGGTGCGCGCATGACCGCACGCTAACAGCCGTACACCGGGCGCCGGAGCGGCGTCTCAGCGCACGGGAGGCACCGAGATCGACATCACCATCTCCATCGGCACATCGCCGTCGTTGCCGTAGGTGTGCGGGGTGTCGGCCTCGAAGGAGGCGCTCGCTCCGGTCGGCACACGGTGCCCGACGCCGTCGACGGTGAGCGTGAGTTCGCCGGTGGTGACATGGACGAGTTCGACCGTTCCGCTCGGGTGCGGATCGGAGGCGCTGCTGTCGCCGGGCATCAGCCGCCAGTCCCACATCTCCAGCGGTCCAGGCGCCTCGGTCCCCGCGAGGAGGCGGTTGTAGCTGCCCGCGTCGGTGCGCCACAGACGTACGGCCTGCTCGGCGGGGACGATGCGGACCTTGGGGCCCTGCTCGTAGTCGAGCAGCGTGGTGATGCTGACGCCGAGCGCGTCGGCGATCTTGACCACCGTGCCGATGCTCGGGTTGGTGCGGGCCTGCTCGATCTGGATGAGCATGCCGCGGCTGACTCCGGCGCGGGCGGCGAGTGTCTCCAGGGTGAAGCCCCGCTCGGTGCGCCAGCGCTTGACGTTGCGCGCCAGGGACTGGGTCAGCAGGTCGAGGTCCGACACATTTCGTCCAATATTTTGTATGACAGAGTCCATCGGAATGAACTACGGTGTGGTGCACTTGATTGTTCACTGAACTGTACTGCGAGGCGGCCCATGACAGCACTCTTCGCCCTGGCCACCAGCCTGCTGTGGGGGCTGGCCGACTTCGGCGGCGGTTTGCTGACCCGGCGGATGCCCGCGTTGACGGTGGTCGTGGTCTCGCAGACCATCGCAGCGACGGTCCTCGGTGCACTCGTGGTGGCCACCGGCGGCTGGAGCGAGACGGGTCCGCGGCTCTGGTTCGCGCTCGCCGCGGGCCTGGTCGGACCCATCGCCCTGCTCTCCTTCTACCAGGCGCTCGCCCTCGGCCCGATGGGCGTCGTCTCGCCGCTCGCCACCTTGAGCGTGGCCGTGCCCGTCGGCATCGGGCTCCTCCTCGGCGAACGCCCCGGGCCGCTGCAGGCCGCCGGGATAGCGGTCGCCGTCCTCGGCGTGGTGCTCGCGGGCGGACCGCAGCTCAAGGGTGCGCCGGTGCAACGGCAGGCGATCCTGCTCACACTCGTCGCGGCGCTCGGCTTCGGCACGGTGTTCGCGCTGATCGCGGAGGCGTCGACCACGGTGACCGGGCTCTTCCTGGCCCTCTTCGTGCAGCGCGTCGCCAACGTCGTCACGGGCGGCGCCGCCCTGTACGTCGGGGTGCGGCGAGGGTCCGCGTCCCTCCCGCGCGACGGCCTCCCCTGGCGTTCCGTCCCCGCCCTCGCCTTCGTCGGGCTCGCCGACGTCGCCGCCAATGGCACGTACGCCCTCGCGGCCCAGCACGGCCCGGTCACGGTGGCCGCAGTGCTCGCGTCGCTCTATCCCGTCGTCACGGCGCTGGCCGCGCGAGGCTTCCTCAGCGAGCGACTGCGCCCGGTGCAGGCGGCGGGGGCGGGCCTCGCCCTGGTCGGCACGGTGCTGCTGGCCACCGGCTGAGTCAGGACTCGGCGTCCAGCTCCGCAAGCCGGGCGACATCGCCCTGGTCGAGCTCCGAAAGCGCCAGCAGCTGCTCCGGAGTGACGCCGTCGGGGATCGGCACCGGAGCCGGCGTCCTGAGCGGCGGCTGCCATCCGCCATCGGGGGTCCAGCGCCGCACTACCCGCGCCGGGGCCCCGGCCACCACCGCATGGTCGGGTACCTGACCGCGTACGACGGCACCTGCCGCAACCACCACGTTCCGCCCGATTCGTGCGCCCGGGAGGATCACCGCGCCGGTGCCGATCCAGCACCCCTCGCCGATCTCCACCGGCTCCATCCGCGGCCACTGCTTTCCGATGGGCCGATGCGGATCGTCGTAGGAGTGGTTCGTGGAGGTCACATAGACGTACGGCCCGAAGTAGCAGTCGCTGCCGACGGTGACCGTGGTGTCGGCGATGACATGGCTGCCGCGACCCAGGACGACACCGTCACCGATGCGCAGGATCGGTTCGGGGCCGAGGTCGAGGCCGGGCATCAGCCCGGCGGTCAGCGTGACCTGCTCGCCGATGATGCAGTGCGCACCGAGGTGGATCCAGGGTTCACCGAAGACGGTGCCGAGCGGGAAGGCGAGCCTGGTACTCGTTCCCATCGCGCCGAAGCGGAAGCGGCCCGGGTGCTCCGCGGTCACGGACCCCGTGCGCTGCACCCAGGCCCAGCCGGCGTGAACGGCTCGCTGCGCGAGGCCGCGACGCCATGATGAGAACGTGTTCTTGCTCCTGGGCACCCGCTCACCGTACTCAGCACCGGGGGCGCCGATGAGTCAGGACGGCTGTGATCTTCGCCCCACCCGATGGCGTACGGTGCCGGTGTATCGACCAGGAGGAGCGGCAATGACGCACAGGGCGCTGATCGCGGGGATCGGCGGCAAGGACCCCCAGGTGGACCGGGAGGCGTTCGTGTCACCGACGTCCTCGGTGATCGGGGACGTGACGCTGCACGCGGGAGCGAGCGTCTGGTACGGCGCGGTGCTGCGCGGCGACGTCGAGCGGATCACCGTCGGCCCGAGCAGCAACGTGCAGGACAACTGCACCCTCCATGCCGACCCGGGCTTCCCGGTCACCGTCGGCGAGCGCGTCTCCGTCGGGCACAACGCCGTGGTCCACGGCGCCACCGTCGAGGACGACTGCCTGATCGGCATGGGCGCGACGGTCCTCAACGGCGCAGTGATCGGCGCGGGTTCCCTGGTCGCCGCTCAGGCGCTGGTGCCGCAGGGCATGCGCGTGCCCCCGGGGTCACTCGTGGCGGGCGTGCCCGCGAAGGTCAGACGCGAACTGACCGCCGAGGAGCGTGAGGTCATCGCACTGAACGGCACGATGTACGCGGACCTGGCGAGGGCGCACCGAAGGGTGCACGAGAAGCCCTGAGACTCACTCGGCGGCCGGGACGGCCTCCCGCTCGGCCGCCTCCTTCTCCTCAGCCGCCCTCTTCGCCTTGCGCTTCACGATCAGCATCGAGGCGACACCCACGACCAGCGCCGCCACGAGACCCAGCCACGAGAACTTCTTCAGCCAGGACTCGGCGACCACGCCGACGTAGTAGATGACCGCGGTGGTGCCACCGGCCCAGATCACACCGCCCAGGACGTTGGCGGTCAGGAACTTCCAGTACGGCATCCGCAGCACACCCGCGAGCGGACCTGCGAAGATCCGCAGCAGGGCGATGAAGCGGCCGAAGAACACCGCCCACATGCCCCACTTCTCGAAGGAGCGTTCGGCGGTCGCGACATGGCCCTCGCTGAAGTGCCTGGGGAACCGCTTCCCGAGCCAGGCGAGCAACGGCCGCCCGCCCTTGCGCCCGATCGCGTAGCCGATGGAGTCGCCCACCACGGCACCCAGGCTCGCGCAGGCGCCCAGGACCACCGGGTTGATGCCTGCGTGCTGGGAGGACAGCAGTGCGGCCGACACCAGGATGATCTCGCCCGGCAGCGGAATGCCGAGGCTCTCCAGGCCGATGACCAGGCCCACTACGGCGTAGACGGCGGCCGCGGGCACCGTGTCGAGCCATTCCTGGACGTGCAACGCCGGCTCCTCCCGTTCCACTCTGCGCGATCCGTGCCGTGTGTGACAGCACGGCGCGCGTTCCCCCTCGGGCGTACCCCCGGCAGCCTACCTGCTCGGTCCCGTTCCGCACGCCCTCGCTTTCCCTTATCACCCCATGTACACGAGGTGATAAGGGAGGCGACATGCGCCGGTTCGACCACAGGACCCGGCCTCGCCGCCGGCTGTTCTTCGGCCTTGCACGCCGCGTCCGCCGAGCACGTCACCCGGGATCACTCGGGCTCGGCCGCCGCGCCCGTCCGGGATCGCGACTGAAGGAGCCGGGTGCGTTGGCCCTCGGACATGCCTCCCCAGACGCCGTACTGTTCAGGACCGCGCATGGCGGTCCAGGCGCAGGCCTGAATCACGGGGCAGCGCCTGCAGACGGCCCGAGCCTTCTTCTCGCGGGCCCGCTTCTCGGCACCGCGCTCACCGTGCGGTGAGAAGAAGACGGAGCTGTCCATGCCTCGGCAGAGTGCCCGTTGCTGCCAGTCCCAGGGGGCGAGGAGGGGACGGTGTCGTGGGTTCATGACGCTTCCTCCCGGTGACGGTCCGATCCGCTGCACCTCATCGTCACCACCTGGTCGGCGTCGCCGCTTCGGTCGACTGACTGGTACGCGGACCGTAAGCACGCGGGACGACGACCGGTCGAAGCATCCAGGAGACCGTGCGGTGCCCTCCGGCTTCGCCCTGTTCCCCGCGATGAGCGGCCACATCTCCCGTTCCGCCTCCGTCGTTCCGGCACCGGAGGCACATCGCGTCCATGGGTCCGGGAGAACCCGGTGGTCGGGTCCGCGATGCTGTTCTGCGGGCTCGTTCGCCCCCTACGTCGACGATGCCGTACGACGAAGGACGCACGGACCCACACCGCTCCATGAGTCGTTCGACCGAGCCGAATGCCGTAGCCGCACCCGCAGGCATCGCGACCGTGTCGATTCTCCTGCGGCATCACGCCGAAGGGCCCCGGCCGGCGGATGTGGATCCACCGGCCGCGGCCCTTCGGTGTCCTGTTCGGTTACGTCAGCCGTTGGGGCGCAGCGTCCAGACGACCGTCATCTCGCCGGTGACGGCCCCGTCCTCGCGCCGGATCGCGATGGAGACAGGGAACTCGGGACGCTGTCCGGCGTCGAGTTCCGCGATGACCTCGGCGGCGGGGCGGCCGAGCGTCGCGGTCGCGGTGACGGGGCCCATCGCGAGCTTCTTGTAGGCGATCTCGGCACGCACGGCCAGCGGCACCGCCCGCGACAACTGCTCGCCGAACGCGGCCAGCACGATCGCACCGCTCGCCGACTCGCCCAGCGTGAACATGGCGCCGGCGTGCGGTCCGCCGACGTGGTTGTGGAAGTCGCTCTGGTCCGGCAGGGCCACCACGGCCTTCTCCGGCGTGGTCTCCAAAAACTCCAGGTTCAGGGTCCTGGCCATCGGCACCGTGGCGGCAAGCATGTCGCCGATCGACATCTGGTCTGCACTCATGGCCTGATGTTACCGGCCGGTAGGCGCCTCTGGCCAGGGCCCGACCCGATCGACGTTCCGGTGGTGCACCAGGCGGAGGGAAGAGCGGCCGCGGGGGCGGGACCGGCGGACGCCCGGTGCCACCGTGCGGACGTTCGCCGCCGCGCGCGTCGGACGTCCTCAACTCCCCACATCCGGTACGGGTCTGACGAAGGGCAGTGACCGAAACGTGTCACGGGCCGCACTAGGGTTGCTGCCCATGTGGCCAGGAGAGCAGCCGCCCGGGGGCGAGCAGAACCCGCAGAACCAGAACCCCTACCAGCAGCCGGGGTACCAGCAGCCGAACCCGTACCAGCAGCCGGGCTATCAGCAGCCGAACCCGTACCAGCAGCCCGGCCGGCCGCAGTGGGGTCCGCCCACGCCCGTGGGCGCGCCGCAGCCGCCCGGCGGGGGCGGTGGCCGTCAGACAAAGGTGGTCGCGATCGTGGCGGCGGCGGCCGTGGTCGTCACCGCGGGCGTCACGGCTTTCCTGGTCCTGGGCGGCAACAAGGACGGCAAGGCCGCAGGCGACGACGCCAAGGCGTCGGCCAGTGCCTCCCGGAGTGCGACCGCCTCGGCGTCCGCGCCCGGCAACCCGCGCAGCGGCGAGTCCGAGAAGCCGACCGTCCCGGGCTGGAAGGTCGTCGTCAACCCCAAGTGGGGCACGGCCTTCGACGTGCCGCCGGAGTGGGACGTGAAGTCGCCGGGGCTCTTGATCGGTTTCGAGGACGACAACCCCAAGGCCGACGGAAAGCCCCTGATCACCATGTCGGCGCCCGCGTTCCTCAAGGAGAAGTGGTGCACGTCCGACGACGACAAGGACGGGCGGACCGAGGACAAGGCGCTGGCCGGGGCCGGCACCAAGGGCGCGAGCGGGGCCAAGACCACCGATGAGGTCGCGGTGAACCAGGTGGCCTGGTGGGTGTTCGGCGGCTACACGCAGCCGGACAAGAAGAGCATCACCTTCGACCAGAAGGCGAAGCCGTACACGACCGCGTCCGGCATAGAAGGCAGCATCGCCTGGGCCCGGTCCAAGAACACGCCCAAGAAGGGGAAGTGCGCCTCCGACGGCAAGGCCGTCACGTTCGGCTTGAAGAACTCCGCGGGTGACTTCGTCGCATGGAGCCTGTACGGCGCCACGGGTGTGAAGGAAGAGGTCCCGGACTCGACGATCTTGAAGATCCTCAGCACGGTACGCCTGCACGGCGACCCGACGGCGTCCTGAGACCGCGCACCTGGTGCCGCGGCGACCGTGGCACCGGGTGGTCGTCGAGCGGCCGCGGTCAGCCGATGGTGAAGGCCCCGTCGGGCGGCTCGGGTGACGGGACCGCGTTCTCGTCGTGCACGGGCTCGGCGTCGCCCATGAAGTCCCGTAGCGCGGCCCCGTGTTCGACACGGGCAGGGAAGGCGTCCGCGGCGGTGCGGCGGGCGAGGGGCGCCACATCGAGCGCACGGTGGGCGGCGATGAGCACGGCGTTGCCGAAGCGGCGGCCGCGCAGCACGCTCGGCTCGGCGATCAGTGCGAGTTCCTCGAAGGTCTCGGCGAACGTGGCGAGTTGGGAGCGCAGGAAGGTGAAAGGCGCGGCATCGGCCAGGTTCGCCAGATAGACACCGTCCACGCGCAGCACCCGCTCCGCGGCGCGTGCGTATGCCACCGTCGTGAGGTGGGCGGGGACGCGGGAGCCGCCGAAGACGTCCGCGATGACCATGTCGACGGAGTCCGGCGGAGCGGCCTCGAGCCAGGCGCGGGCGTCGGCCGAGTGCAGGGCGATGCCGGAGTCGGCGGGCAGGGGCAGATGCTCCATGACAAGGTCCAGCAGGCCCCGGTCGGCCTCGACCACTTCCTGCCGGGAGCCCGGCCGGGTCGCCGCCACATAACGCGGCAGCGTGAGCGCGCCCCCGCCGAGATGCAGCACGTCCAGGGGCCGCCCCGGCGCCGTCACCGTGTCGAGCACGTGGCCGAGCCGCCGCGCGTACTCGAACTCCAGATGCGTCGGCGCGTCGAGGTCGACGTAGGACTGCGGCGCCCCGTCCACCGTCAGCAGCCAGGCCCGCTCCCGGTCGACGTCGGGCATCAGCTTGGCGATGCCGTGGTCGACGGTACGGGTGACGGGTATGGGCTCGCTCACGACTCCATTGTGCCGGGACCGGTCGACACCGGGCACCGGAGCGCCGGTGAAGGAAGCGGGGAACCGCGCGGCCGGCGCGCGGTTCCCCACCCGGTGCGTTGTCGCCTCTCACCCCACGGTTGTCACCGTGCCCGCACCGACCGTCCGGCCGCCCTCGCGGATCGCGAAGCCGAGGCCGGGCTCCAGCGGGACGTCACGGCCGAGCTCCACCGCCATGGTCACCGTGTCGCCGGGCCTGGCGACGGCCGACTCACCGAGGTCGATGTCGCCGACCACGTCCGCGGTGCGGATGAAGAACTGCGGCCGGTAGCCGGTCGACACCGGTGTCGACCGGCCGCCCTCCCTCGCGGACAGGACGTACACCCGCGCGGTGAAGCGGCGGCTCGGCGTGACACTGCCGGGCGCCGCGACGATGTGCCCGCGGCGGACCGCGTCGCGCGGCACCCCCCGCAGCAGCAGGGCCACATTGTCACCGGCCTGCGCCTCCTCCATCGGCTTGCCGAAGGTCTCGAGCCCCGTGACGACGGTATCCAGACCGGCGCCGAGCACGTCGACCCGGTCTCCGACGCGGACCGTACCTCGCTCGACGGCGCCCGTGACGACCGTGCCGCGGCCGGTGATGGTGAGCACGTTCTCCACCGGCAGCAGGAACGGCGCGTCCAGGTACCGCTCGGGCATGGGCACATAGGTGTCCACGGCGTCGAGCAGCGCCTCGATCGCACTGGTCCAACGGCGGTCCCCCTCGAGGGCCTTGAGCCCGGAGACGCGCACCACCGGTACGGAGTCGCCGGGATAGCCCTGCGCGGAGAGCAGCTCGCGGACCTCGAGCTCGACGAGGTCGGTGAGCTCCTCGTCGGCGGCGTCGGCCTTGTTGAGGGCGACGACGATGTGGTCGACGCCCACTTGCCGGGCGAGCAGCACGTGTTCGGCGGTCTGCGGCATGATCCCGTCTAGCGCGGAGACGACGAGGATCGCTCCGTCGAGCTGTGCGGCCCCGGTGACCATGTTCTTGACGTAGTCGGCGTGGCCCGGCATGTCCACGTGCGCGTAGTGCCGGGTGTCGGTCTCGTACTCGACGTGCGCAATGTTGATGGTGATGCCCCGTGCCGCCTCCTCCGGAGCGCGGTCGATGCGGTCGAACGGCACGAACGTGCCGGTGCCGCGCTCGGCCAGCACTTTCGTGATGGCGGCGGTCAACGTGGTCTTGCCGTGGTCGACATGGCCCATGGTGCCGATGTTCAGATGGGGTTTGGTGCGGACGTATGCCGTCTTGGGCATGGCTGTACCTCGAAGCCTGGTGTAAGTGGTGCCGAATGACGGCCCCGGCATCGGGAGAACCGGCCGGGACGGGGACCCCGAGGACTTGCCGACCCTCCCCCTGCGGGGTCCGCCGGACGATCCGGGGAGGGTCAGCTTCGGGCGCCGTCGACGGCGGCCACGAGGATCAGGACGGCAGCCTTCGGGGCATCCGCGGCGGCGGATGCTGCGAGAACGAGGGCGAACCGGAACATGTCGCAGATCATCGCCGAAGGGCGCGGCCGGCGTCGAATGGTTTTCGGCGGCAGGGGAGTTCGACGGGTCGACGGCGGGTGAAGGCTTCCCGAACAGTGACGCCGGGGAGAGGGACCATACGGCGATCACACACATCGGTCGGTTAGTGTCGGCGAATGCTCGATGCCACCACCCGCTCTGGGGGCACCGCCACGGCCCGTCCCCGGGCCGCCGCCACGGAGCTCACCGCCGCGGCCGCTCCCCAGGCCGCCGCGGCGCAACCCACCGCCGCGCCCTCCGTCGTCCCACCACTCGGCTTCGCCGCCCGCTGCACCCGAGCGCTGCTCTCGCCCTGGTCGCGGCTGTCCCTGCTCCTGGTGCTGCTCGCCGCCGCCGCGTCCTGCATGCTCCTGTTCGAGCCGCAGCGGCTGGTGACACACGGCTGGCCGCCGCAGCTCGGGGGCGCCGCGGCGGCCGCTCTCTTCGCGCCGGCGTACGCGCTGTGCACGGTCGCGTTCGTGCCGCGCCCGCTGCTCAATCTCGCGGCGGGCGCCCTGTTCGGCTCGGCGCTGGGCACGGGCACGGCGCTCGCGGGCACGGTGCTCGGGGCCGCGATCGCCTTCGGGCTCGGCCGGGCACTCGGGCAGGACGCGCTGCGCCCGCTGCTGCGCGGTCGCTGGCTGAAGGCGGCGGACGGGCAGCTGAGCCGGCACGGCTTCCGCTCGATGATGGCGGCCCGGCTGTTCCCCGGTCTTCCGTTCTGGGGGGTGAACTACTGCGCGGCCGTCTCGCGTATGCGGTGGGCGCCGTACCTGCTAGCGACGGCGCTCGGGTCGATCCCGAACACCGCCGCGTACGTCGTCGCCGGCGCCCGTGCCAGCACGCCGACCTCGCCGGTCTTCCTGATCGCGATGGGCTTCATCGCGGTGCCCGCGCTGGCCGGCGCGGTGGTGGCCTGGCGCAAGCGCCACCACCTGCGCGGGCGCTGAGGGCTCAGACCGCCTCGAGGATCATGGCGTTGGCGAGCCCGCCCGCCTCGCACATCGTCTGCAGCCCGTATCGGGCGCCTCGTGCGCGCAGTGCGTGCACGAGGGTCGTGGTCAGACGGGTTCCGCTCGCGCCCAGCGGGTGTCCGATGGCGATGGCCCCGCCGTGCACGTTGACCTTCGCGAGGTCGGCCCGGGTCTCCTGCTGCCACGACAGGACGACACTGGAGAAGGCCTCGTTCACCTCGAACAGATCGATGTCGTCGATGGTCAACCCCGCCTTGCGCAGCACCTTTTCGGTGGCGGGGACGACACCGGTGAGCATCAGCAGGGGGTCGGAGCCCGTCACGGCGAAGCTGTGCAGGCGGGCGAGCGGGCGCAGGCCGAGACGGGCCGCGGTCTCGCTGGACATGATCAGCACGGCCGACGCCCCGTCGTTGATCGGGCTCGCGTTGGCTGCGGTGATGTTCCAGTCGATCTGCGGGAACCGCTCGGCGAAGCCGGGGTCGTAGTACGCGGGCTTCAGCCCGGCGAGGATCTCGGGTGTGCTGGACGGCCGGATGCACTCGTCGCGGACGAGGCCCTCCAGGGGGGCCGTCTCGGCGTCGAACAGGCCCGCGTCCCAGGCGGCCGCCGCCTTCTGGTGCGAGGAGAGGGCGAAGGCGTCCATCTGCTCGCGGGAGATCGACCACTTGGCGGCGATCAGCTCGGCACTGATGCCCTGCGGCACCAGGCCGTCCGGGTAGCGCTCGGCGACGCCGGGCCCGAAGGGGTCCTTGCCGGGCGGTACGTTCGACCCCATCGGCACGCGGCTCATGGACTCCACACCGCAGGCCACGACGATGTCGTAGGCACCCGAGATCACGCCCTGCGCGGCGAAGTGCACCGCCTGCTGCGACGAACCGCACTGGCGGTCCACGGTGGTCGCGGGCACCGTATCCGGAAAGCCCGCGGACAGCACGCCGTACCGGGTGGTGTTCATGGCCTGCTCGCCGACCTGGTCGACGGTGCCCCCGATGACGTCGTCGATGAGCGCCGGGTCGATCCCGGAGCGCTCGACGAGGGTGCGCAGCGTGTGCGCGAGGAGCTCCACGGGGTGGACGTGGGCGAGAGCGCCGTTCGGCTTGCCCTTGCCCACCGGGGTTCGTACGGCTTCGACGATCACTGCGTCGCGCATGGTACGGGCCTCCTTGCCCGGCGTGTGCCGGTGTGGCGATTACCGGTGAGTAGGAAATTCGAATCCACCATAACGCTGAGAGTTGGAAAAACAAACTCTTGCCTAGACTGGACTCATGGCCGCCTCCAAAGACCCACGCCCCTGCTCGATCGCTGACACGCTGGCCCTCGTCGGCGAGAAGTACTCCCTGCTCGTCATGCGCGAGGTCTGCCTCGGCAACGGACGCTTCGACCAACTCGTGCGCAACATCGGCGCCCCGCGGGACATCCTGGCCACGCGTCTGAAGCGCCTGGTGGACGCGGGGATCCTGACCAAGAGGATGTACAGCGAGCGCCCGCAGCGCTTCGAGTACCGGCCCACGACGGCGGGCCTCGAACTGGAGCCGGTCCTGATGACGCTCATGGCGTGGGGCGACCGCCATCTGAGGAAGGACGACGACCGCCCCATGGTGATCGAGCACCACTGCGGCAACGAACTGGTTCCCGTCGTCACCTGCTCCGCCTGCGGTGAGGAGGTCCGTCACGGCGAAAAGACGCCGCACCCCCGGACACCGGGCTGGACGGTGTCCGGGCCGACCGCGGCGTAGGCCCGCCTACGACGTCTCTTCGTACACCTCGAGCCGCCCGCACATCCCGAACTTCCCGTGCGCGGACGGCTGCCGGGCCCGTACGGCCGCGTCGGCGAGGTGAGAGACGTCGCCGCGCTCCAGACGGTCGAGCTGTTCGCCCGTGGCCGCCGCCGCGGCCCGTGCACCTGTGGACCACCGCGCGCGCCACTCGGCCAGGCGCGGCCGCACCAGCGCGGCGGCGGTCCGATGGAAGGCGGCCAGCGGCTCCGGGACCTCCGCCTCGCGCAGCGCCCGGAAGCCCTCCAGGGCCAGATCTCGGCGGGCGCGCGCGATCCGCTCCCGCTCCGCCTCGGGTGCATCGGCCGGAACCACCGTCACCGCCGCGTAGGTCTCCCGATCGGTCAGGTACTCCGGAGGCAGCGTGAGGACCGCGTCGCCGACCTCCGGCAGTCCACTGTTCTGCATGAGCACGGTGATGCGCAGGTCGTTCTCATTGACCAGGCGGTGGACGGTGCCCGGCGTGCACCAGGCGACCGTGCCCGGCCCGCGCCTCTCTCCAGGGTCCGAGCAGGTCCAGCAGGAGGTCCATCTGGTGGATCCCGTGCCCCATGGCGGGTCCGCCGCCCTCGGTCCGCCAGCGGCCGCGCCAGGGCACGGCGTAGTAGGCGGCGTCGCGGTACCAGGTGGTCTGGCAGTGCGCCACCAGCGGCCGGCCCATCGCCCGTCCGGCGAGCAGCCGCCGTACGTGCCGGGCGCCGGAGCCGAAGCGGTGCTGGAAGACGATCGCCGCGTACGGGCCGCCGTTCGTGCCCTCCTCCGCCTCGACGGCGTCGAAGTCGGCGAGCACGGGCATCGGCGGCTTCTCGCACCACACCCAGGCGCCGGCCCGCAGCGCTGCGACGGTCTGCTCACGGTGCAGGGCGGGCGGTGTGCAGACGGCGACCAGGTCGGGCCGCCGTTCCGCGAGCATGCGGCCGAGGTCGTGGTACGCGTGCGGGATACCCCTCTCCGCGCACAGCCGCTCGAGCGCGTCCGCGTCGATGTCGACGGCGGCGACGATCTCGACCTCACCCTCTGCGGCGAGCCGGGCGAGCGCGGGAAGGTGGGCGCCGCGTGCGATGGCGCCGGCGCCGACGACGGCGGCCTTGATGCGCCGTCCCGCGACCGGGGGCACCAGGCGGTCCGGACGCGGGTGCGGGCTCGGAGCTCCGTTCGGATCCGGGTCCTGGGTGGTCTCGGGACGGGTGGCGCTGTCGGCCGGGGGCGCGTCGCGGACTGTGGGCATGAACGTGATCAGCGCTCCATCGGACGTGACGTCGGCCAACGCGTGTCGACTGCCGAGGACTGCAGGGCGGCAAGCGCTTTCCCTCGCTGCAACGAAAGCACCGTCCATGGTGGGCGGTCAACACTGCGTACCGCCTCTCCCCGAGACGGACGAGGACTCCGGCGCGCGTGCCCCGTCGAGCGCCCCAAGCATTGGTAAAGCCCCGGTGCAGGCACCTTCATCGCAGGGCGCTACGCTGCGGCCCTGCGTACTTGATCGACGGTCGCGACTCGGCAGCCGGCGCTCGGTGCGCCCGCCGCCGTATCCACGATCAGCGCTTGGACCCCTTCACTTCATGTCTTGGCTTGAATCCCTCATCCTCGGACTCGTCCAGGGGCTGACCGAGTTCCTCCCCGTCTCCTCCAGCGCCCATCTGCGGCTGACCGCGGCGTTCGCGGGCTGGGACGACCCAGGGGCGGCCTTCACCGCGATCACCCAGATCGGCACGGAGTCCGCGGTGCTGATCTACTTCCGCAAGGACATCGCGAACATCCTCTCCGCCTGGTTCCGGTCGTTGTTCGACAAGAAGATGCGGCAGGACCACAACGCGCAGATGGGCTGGCTGGTGATCGTCGGCTCGATACCCATCGGGGTGCTCGGCGTCACGCTCAAGGACCAGATCGAGGGCCCCTTCCGCGATCTGAGGGTCACGGCGACCATGCTGATCGTCATCGGCCTGATCATCGGTGTCGCGGACCGGCTCGCGGCGCGCGACGAGACCGGCGGCAGGCACCGGGCGGCGAAGCAGCGCAAGACACTCCAGGACCTGAACACCAAGGACGGTCTCGTCTACGGTGCCTGCCAGGCGATGGCCCTGATTCCCGGTGTCTCCCGCTCCGGGGCCACGATCAGCGGCGGCCTCTTTCTCGGCTACCAGCGCGAGGCGGCGGCCCGCTACTCCTTCCTGCTGGCCATTCCGGCCGTCCTCGCCTCGGGCGCGTTCGAACTCAAGGACGCCGCGGAATCGGGGCATGTGAGCTGGGGGCCGACCCTGTTCGCGACGGTGATCGCGTTCGGGTCGGGCTACGCGGTCATCGCCTGGTTCATGAAGTTCATCTCGACGAAGTCCTTCATGCCCTTCGTGTGGTACCGGATCGCCCTGGGTGTGGCCATCATCGTGCTGATCGGCGCGGGTGTCCTCAGCCCGCACGCGGCCGAGTCCGCAGGCTGACGGGGCGGTTCGAACACCGGCTTGGAGCCGCCCGGACGGCCGGCAAGTCGGTCGGCCGGACGCCCGGTGCGGTCGTTCCGGCGGGCGGCCCGCCAGGCCTCGGCCGCTTTCGGCCGGCGACAGAATCCTCCAACTCCCGCCCACAGAAACGATGGTGACCAACCACATACTGCGCGCGTAGCCGCGCGGTGGCGCGCTGTCAGCTCTTGCCCCTAGGCTTGTCGGCATGTCCCCCGATTCCATGAGCCCTGGTTCCGCACGGTCCGCCGACGACGTGAACGAGCGGATCCGCGCGCTGTGGACGCGGGCCGGCGGATCGCTGTCGGCTCAGGAACGTGCGGAGTACGAGCTGTTGGTCGTGGAGTGGGCGGCGGCGATGCGCTGCGAGGTGATCGAGGCGGCCTGACTGCGCGTCGACTCCCCCGCAGTGCTCGACGTGCCGGAACTCGACGTGCCGTTGAGGAAGACGATCAGGCCGCTGTCTCGGGCGTCGCCCGGCGCGTCATCGGCCACCGGAGACCCTCAGCACCGCGCCCGTGGCGTACGAGGACTCCGGCGACATCAGCCAGGAGATCGCCGCGGCGATCTCCTCCGCCCGGCCGGCCCGGCCCAGCGGAACCGTGGC
Organism: Streptomyces chiangmaiensis; assembly: GCF_036281785.1. NCBI lineage: Bacteria > Bacillati > Actinomycetota > Actinomycetes > Kitasatosporales > Streptomycetaceae > Streptomyces > Streptomyces chiangmaiensis. Next base: position 26,265 of record NZ_JAYWVC010000021.1, read on the forward strand.
CGCCACCCGCCGGGGCCGCTCGGGGTCTCCCATCGCCGCATGGATCTCGGTGTCGATGACTCCTGGGGACACCGCATTGACGCGGACGCCGTCCGGACCCAGCTCCTTGGCAAGACCCAGCGTCAGGGCGTCCACCGCTGCCTTGGACGCGGCGTAGTGGACGTACTCGCCAGGGCTGCCCAGCGTCGCCGCCGCCGAGGACACGTTGACGATGACTCCGCTCTTCCGCTGGATCATCGCCTGGGCCGCGCGGCGTGAACACAGCAGCGTGCCCAGCAGATTGACCTCCACGACCCGGCGCAGGTCGTCGGTGCCGGTGTCCACGAGCCGGCCCGGCCGACTCGTCACACCGGCGTTGTTCACCAGCCCCGTCACCGGTCCGAGCTCCCCGGCGGCCGTCTCGAAGAGACGGTCCACGTCGGCCTCGTCGGAGGTGTCCGCTCGCACGGTGACGCATCGCCCGCCCGCGGCCCGCACCGCGGTGGCGGTCCGCTCGGCCGCCTCGTCGTCCCGCACGTACGCCAGCGCCACATCGTGCCCGTCCGACGCAAGCCGCACGCACGTCGCGGCGCCGATCCCCCGGCTGCCGCCCGTGACCACCGTGACGGGACGCGTCATGGTTGCCTCCTCCTGCCGAACGTACGTGAACGGATCATCCCACGACCACAAACGGCCGGTTCATCCTGGTCGGGAAGGCGGGCGATCCCCCGGACAACAGCACCGCACTGCGGCGGAGTTCGCCCCGCCCACGGCTCCTGACAGGACGACAGGCGCGGACGACGCGCACCTCGACACGCCGTAAAAGCCGCGTTTGCACCCGACCGGCCTCGCAAGATCACCCTAAGGCCATATCCGATATGGCAGTCAAAAGTTGCTATCAGTACTTTCATCGCAGATCGGCTGCCCGGCCGGCGTCTCTGCGAGAGAAGGAATTGACATGCGCACGCGCACCATCGCCGTGACCGCCGCAGCAGTGGGCGCTGCGGCCCTTGTCACCACCGGCATCACCTATGCCTCCACCGTCGAATCCACCAAGGCCACCCCGTCGGTCAAGCGGGTCGCACCGGCCGTCCACAAGGCGGCGCCGTCCCTCCAGCAGGCGATTGCCCCGCTGGAGGCCGTCCCCGCGGCAGCCCCGCAAGGCAACGACAACTCGCACGGCACAAACGACGACGACCGCGGCAACCGTGACGACCGCGGCGACGACGACCGCGGCAACCGTGACGACCGCGGCGACGACGACCGCGGCGACCGCGGGTACGTCCACAAGAGGATCGGGAGGATCTTCTTCAACGAACGGTCGTTCCCCGCCGTCTCGGACGGCTGTGTTCCCGCAGCCAGCGGACTTGGCTCCAGCAGCTTCAGCATCCAGAACGACAGCGACAAGATCGTCGAGGTCTACAGCGGCTTCAGCTGCGACAACGGCTCTCCGGTCGCCACCGTCGGGCCCTACGGCGCCACCTCCGGGGTGGTGCCCAGCAGCGACCACGGTGACTCGTCCTTCGGCGACGGAGCCTTCGGGAACGGCTCCGGGGGCGTCTTCTTCAACAACGCCGTCGCGGGCAGTTTCCGGGTGATCGACCGTCACGACTACGGGTGGTGACCGCGCCTCCGGAACGCAGGGATCGCGGGCCCGCCGGAATCGGGCCCGCGATCTAGTGCGGCGACCGGAAAGGTTCACCGGCAAACCCTTCCGGCCACAGCACTTGGCGTCCCGGGCGGAGCGGGCCGCCTGCCCCGTCATCCGCGGGCAGGCGGCCCGCCATGTCCTAAACCCTCCGCACACCTCTTGGCTCCGCGTCCCGCGCGCCCGACACTGAGCCGATGACCCAGCGCGTGGAACTCGCGACCGTGATGGACCGGCTGGCCCTCGACGGACTCGTCACCGAGTACGCGGTGGCCGTGGACGACGGCGACTGGGAGGCGTACCGAGGGCTGTTCACGGCGAACGGGCGCGCCGACTACCGATCGGCCGGTGGCATCGAGGGCGATGCCGGACGGGTCGCCGACTGGCTGGACCGGACCCTGCGCCTGTTCCCGATGCGCCAGCACCTGATCATGAACCGGCGCGTTCGGTTCGACCTCCTGGCGCACGACGTCGGCGACACGGCCCGGGTCCGGGCCGATTACGTCAATCCGATGCGGTTCGAGACGGGGGACGGCGACCCGGCCGAGCCGGACTTCGTCTGCGGCGGCCGGTACGCGTTCGCGTTTCTGCGCACCGACGAAGGCTGGCGGCTGCGCGAGGTCATCGTCGAGGAGAAGTGGCGCCGGATGCCGCGTCACCGCGGCCAGGAGGCCGGCACCTGACCGAACCCCTTCCCGCGCGCCGCCAGGCCCCCTGTCGGAGATCTTCCGCGGCGCGCACACTGGAGACATGCACCGGGGAGGGATGCGCCGCATGAGGATGTCCAGCGACTGGCTCACCTCCCGCTTCAGGCGCGGTGCCGCCGCCGCGCTCGCGGGTGCCCTGCCCGTGTTCGCCTTTCCGGCGCCCTCCTGGTGGTGGTTCGCGTATGTCTGCCTGGTCCCCTGGATCCTGCTGATCCGAACGGCGCCGACCGGAAAGCGCGCCCTGTACGACGGCTGGCTCGGCGGCTTCGGCTTCATGGTGGCCGTCCACCATTGGCTCTTCCCGAGCCTGACCGTGTTCACGTTCGTCATTGCCGCGCTGCTCGGCGTGCTGTGGGGCCCCTGGGGCTGGCTGGTGCGGCGTTTTCTGGCCGGGATGCCCACGCCGGGGCGGCTCGGCGCCGCCCTCGTCGTGCTGCCGTCCGGCTGGCTGCTGGTCGAGCTCGTACGCTCCTGGCAAGGGCTCGGCGGCCCCTGGGGCCTGCTCGGCTCGAGCCAGTGGCAAGTGCAGCCCGCGCTGCAGCTCGCCTCGATCGGCGGAGTGTGGCTGCTGAGCTTCCTGGTGGTGGCCGTCAACGTCGCTCTCGCCGTGCTGGTGTCGGTGCGTGCGTCGCGCGTCCCCGCCGTGGCCGGTCTGGTGGCCACGGCCGTCGTGACATCGGCCGCATGGGTCTGGTCGCCACGCCCGGACCTCGACGGGCGGGTACGGATCGCGGTCGTCCAGCCGGGGATCGTCAGCGGCGCGGACAGTGGCATGAGACGCTTCGACCGGGAGGAGCAGCTGACCCGCGCGCTCGCCGGGCGACACCTGGACCTGGTCGTCTGGGGCGAGAGCAGCGTCGGGTTCGACCTCGCGCAGCGGCCCGATCTCACGGACCGGATCGCGGCGCTGTCCCGGCTGGTGAACGCCGAGATCCTGGTCAATGTCGACGCCCGCCGCTCGGACCATCCGGGCATATACAAGAGTTCGGTCCCGGTCGGCCCGAACGGCCCGACCGGCCAGCGCTACGACAAGATGCGGCTCGTCCCGTTCGGCGAGTACATACCGGCACGGTCGGTGCTCGGCTGGGCCACTTCGGTCGGCAGGGCGGCCCCCGAGGACCGCAGGCGCGGCACCGAGCAGGTGGTCATGAACGTCGGGCACGGGTTGCGGGTCGGCCCGATGGTCTGCTTCGAGTCCGCGTTCCCGGACATGAGCCGTCATCTCGCCGAGGACGGCGCGGAGGTGCTGCTCGCCCAGTCGTCGACCTCGACGTTCCAGCACAGCTGGGCTCCGCAGCAGCACGCCTCGCTGGCCGCGCTGCGGGCCGCGGAGACCGGCCGCCCGATGGTGCACGCCACACTGACCGGCGTCTCCGCCGTCTACGGTCCGAGCGGCGAGCGCGTCGGCTCCTGGCTGGGGACCGACCGGAGCGCGTCAGCGGTGTACGACGTCCCGCTCGCCCAGGGCGTCACCCCCTACGTCCGGTTCGGCGACTGGCCGCTCCATGGGGCCCTGCTGGTTCTCGCCGGGCTGTGCGCGGTCGAGGGTGTCCGTGCGCTCAGAGTGCGACGGGGGGCTCCTGCACCGCAGCCACCACCCGCTCGCACAGTTCATGAGTCGCCAGTGCGTCACGGGCACTGAGCACCTTGCCCGCGCGGACGGCGTCGAGGAAGGCCAGTGTGGCCTGCTCGATGCCGCGCTGCCGGGCCACCGGCACCCAGTCCCCGCGCCGCCGCACGGTCGGCTGGCCCTTGTGGTCGACGATCTCCGCAAGGTTGAGCACCTGCCGCTTGGAGTCCTGGCCGGAGACCTCCAGGATCTCCTCCGTCGAGCCGCTCAGCCGGTTCATCACGCCGAGCGCGGTGAACCCGTCGCCGGCCAGCTGTAGCACCACATGGTGCAGCAGGCCGTCCTCGACCCGGGCGCGAACCGTCACGTCGTCGACCGGGCCCGGCGCAAGAAACCGAAGGGTGTCCACGACGTGGATGAAGTCGTCGAGGATCATCGTGCGCGGTTCCTCGGGGAGCCCGACGCGGTTCTTCTGCATCAGGATCAGCTCGCGCGGATGCTCGGCGCACTGCACGTACCCGGGTGCGTAGCGCCGGTTGAAGCCCAGGGCGAGGCTGACGTTCCGCTCCTCCGCGAGCCGCACCAGCCGCTCGGAGTCGGCGAGTTCGTAGGCGAGCGGCTTGTCGACGTATGTCGGCACTCCCGCTTCCAGCAGCCGCGCGACGATCTCGGCGTGGGTGCTGGTGGGCGCGTGCACGAACGCCGCGTCGAGGTCCTGGGCGAGCAGCGCGTCAAGGCCCACGTGCCGCTGTTCCCGAGGCAGGTGCAGACCGTCGGCGACGCGGTGCAGCGTCGCCGGGGTCCGGGTCTGAAGGTGGAGTTCGAGCCCCGGCTGCAGCCCGAGCACCGGCAGATACGCCTTCTGCGCGATGTCACCGAGTCCGATGCAGCCGACCTTCACGGGGCGCCTCCTGGGGGTTGCGGACCGGTGCCTTGCCGGAAGCATACGGCTGCTGCGGCGGCCGCCAGTCGGCGATGTCCCCGAAGCCGCGCAGCAGGAGCCCGGGAGCGACCCGGGACAGCGCGGCGATCGCGGCGTTGCGGACGGCGATGCCCGATCGGCTGCGCGTCAGACCCACGCCGGCGGCCCTGATGGCCTTGCGGGCGACCGCCGTCGTACGAGGCAGCCGGGCCGCGGTGTAGGCGGCGAGGTCGTCGCCGTGGTGGGCGAGCACGATCGCGTCCTCGATGGCCTGGTTGCCCCCCTGGCCGAGCTGTGGCGGCATGCCGTGCGCGGCGTCCCCGATCAGGACGACCCGGCCGGAGTGGAACGCGGGCAGCGGCTCGGCGAGGTGATGCACATCGTGCCGCAGGACCTGTTCGGGGCCGACCGCGGCGAGGAGGGCGGGGATCGGGTCGTGCCAGTCCCCGAACCGGCGCACGAGTTCGGCCCGCTCGTCGTCCGGCGCACGCCGGCCCGCGGGCGACACGGCCGCGGCATACGCGTACACCCTGCCGTCCTTGAGCGGCTGTGTTCCCCAGAAGCGGCCCGGGCCCCATGTCTCATGGGGTGCGAACTCCACGCCGGGCAGGTCCAGCACGACACGCCAGGTGGTGAATCCGGTGTAGACGGGCCCGGGGTGCTCCGGGAACAGCGCACGGCGTACGGCCGAGTGGATGCCGTCGGCGGCCACCACCAGGTCGGCCTCCAGCCCGCCGTCGGCGGTGGCGACGCGGGCCGGGCGAGCTGTGTCTCCCGGGTCGACGAGGCTCGCGGCGGATGCCGTACGGATGGTCCCGGCCGGCAGCTGAGCCGCCAGGCTGTGCACGAGCGTGGCGCGGTGCAGCAGGACGATCGGTCCGCCGAGACGCTCCGCCGCATCGGCCGCGTCGACGCGTGAGACCCAGCGTCCGGCCGGTGTGCGCAGCCCGCCGTTGCCCTGCCAGGCGGCGAGCTCGCGCAGCTCGTCGCCGAGCCCGATGACGTCCAGGGCACGCAGGGCGTTGGGAGCCAGCGAGATGCCGGAGCCCACCGGATCCAGCGAGCCGGCCCGCTCCAGGACGGTGACCTGCCGACCGGCTCGGTGCAAGGCGGCCGCCGCGGTCAGACCCCCGACACCGCCTCCTATGACGACGACCCGCGACGACGGTGCCATGGCCCCTCCTCATACCGAACGGCGGTCACTACATCTGTAGTGAGATGATGCACGACTCTACTACAGCCGTAGTGCCACAGATAGGTTGACGTCCATGTCCGCACGCACCACGGGTGCCTCCCGCACCGACCTCATCGCCGACACGGCGCTCGTCCTGCTTGCCGAGCGCGGCATGCGCGGGCTGACACACCGGGCGGTCGACGAGGGGGCGGGGTTGCCCCAGGGCTCGACCTCCAACCTGGCACGGACCCGTCTGGCGCTCCTGGAACTGGCGCTCCGACGGCTCGCCGACCGGGAGGCGCGGGTGCTCGCGCCGCACGAGATGCCCGGTCCGGCGAGCGGGCTCGACCAGGTGGTCGACGCGCTGGCCCTCGCCACCCACCGTGCCCTGACCCACAACCGCGCACTGACCCTCGCCCGCTACGAGCTGGCCTTGGAGGCCACGCGCCGGCCGGAGCTGCGCCGGCACTTCGACGCGGCCGGCGCCCGCTTCCGTGACCGGCTCACCGCCCTCGTGACGGCCATGGGTTCCACAGACCCGGACCGCCACGCGCTGTCGCTCGTGGCCTGGCTGGACGGGCTGATGTTCTCGTGCGTGGCCGGGTCCTTCACCGCCGACGTCCCCAGCCTGGACGAGGTGCGCATCGGCCTGCGGGAACTGCTCGACGGGATGCTGGGGAGCCGACGGGCGACGCGGAACGGCTGACCTACGTCAGCCGCGACGGGTGCGGGACCTCCGTAGGGGGCCGGACATCACCCGTGCGGGGCATCTTGCGCCTGTCAGCTCCCCAAAGCGGCCACGACCTTGCAGAGTTGCGCGGGTGCATCGAACGACGACGACCGCCGCGCTCCTGGTCACCGTGGCCGTCTCGGCCCTCTCCGGCTGTGTGACCGTCCAGCGACCGCCGGCTCCCGACCCGCCGCCCGCACCCTCGCGCCCTTCGGCACCGCGCCCCGACGGCAGCACCGAGCCCCGAGTCGTCCAGGCTCCGGCACGGGAGGCACTGGAGATGGTCCAGCCCTCCGAGCCGCCCTCGCCGTTCCACACCACCCCGAGCAGCGCGCCCCCTCCGCACCCGGGCGCGGCTCCGTCCCGGCCGCCTGCTGACCCGCAGCCGCGGCGGACCGGCCCGCGGACGCACGTACAACTGCCGCCGGCCGTCTCGGAGGACCTCCCCCGGAACGCGGACGTGTGCGCGCTCGGCCGAAGATACGGACGGTGGCGAGCGGACAGCCCCGAGGCGAAGATCTGCGGGAGCACCTACGGGCGCTGAGCCCGAGGCCCACGTCGAGGCGACGAACTCCAGCCCGGCGAACGGACTCAGGTCGAGCCGCTGCCGCTTGTCGAACCGAAGGCCGCGGGGGCCGGTCGCGGGGCCCTCGTGCCGGTTACGGCCGGCCCGGCCTCCTCAAGGACACCGTCTCTGGGGCCCCAGTGTGTCCCCGCCCGAGCCGTCCGGGGGGCCGGGCTCCGGTGTGCCGCCGCTCGGCCACTGCTCGGTGAGCCGCCGCTCCAAGCGGGCGATCGCCACCCTGATGCCTTCGCCGTAAGGGTCGTCGTCCAAGGCGCCGACGGCACCACGCGCCCGGCCCAGATGGACCCGGGCGGCCTCGCACCGGCCGAGCTTCTCATAGTCGGCGGCCAGATTCAGATGCAGCGAGGGGTAGAACGCACGTACCGCGAGCGCCCCGTCGTGGCCCGCGAGACGCTCGTCGGTGAGCTCTTCGGCGGCAGACAGCGCTCTCAGGTCCCAAGCGAGCTCGTCCGCCGGGTCGTCCTGCGTGTCCGCCATGTAGTGCGCCAGAGTGCAGCGGTGCAGCGGGTCGCCGTCCTCACCGATCTCGGCCCACAGACGCAGAAAACGGTCCCGGGCCTCTTCACGGTCGCCACCGTGGTGCAGCATGACGCCCTGCCCGATCCGGGTCATGACGGCGTCCGGCGCCGCCTGCTCCTGTCGCTTCGCCACGGCTTCCTCCGCGCTCGTCGCCCTCCCCCACCCACGACGCTAACCGCCGCCACCGGCAATCGCGGTCAGGCGGCTCCGTACGGGCACTGGGCCAGGACGGTGACGAGAGGGGAAACGGCGGGCGGGGCCGGATCCGGCACGGCCCCGCCCCGGGCCTCATCCCAGATTCGGGACGGTCCACTCGATCGGCTCGTGTCCCTGCCGGGCCACCGCCTCATTGATCTGCGTGAACGGACGCGAGCCGAAGAACTTCTTCGCGGACAGCGGCGAGGGGTGCGCGCCCTTGACGACGACATGCCGGGCCTCGTCGATCAGCGGCAGCTTCTTCTGCGCGTAGTTGCCCCACAGCACGAACACAGCCGGGTCGGGCCGGCCTGCGACGGCGCGGATCACCGCGTCGGTGAACTTCTCCCAGCCCCTGCCCTTGTGCGAGTTCGCCTCGCCCGCGCGCACCGTGAGCACCGCGTTCAGCAGCAGGACGCCCTGCTCGGCCCACGGCATCAGATAGCCGTTGTCGGGGATCGGCGTGCCGAGCTCCGCCTGCATCTCCTTGTAGATGTTCCGCAAGGACGGCGGGATCTTCACGCCGGGCCGCACGGAGAAGCACAGGCCGTGTCCCTGACCCTCGCCGTGGTACGGGTCCTGGCCGAGGACGAGGACCTTCACCTTGTCGTACGGCGTGGCGTCGAGGGCGGCGAAGACCTCCTCACGCGGAGGGTAGACGGGACCCTTGGCACGCTCCTCCTCGACGAACTCCACGAGCTCCTTGAAGTAGGGCTGCTGCAGTTCGTCGCTCAGAACGCCCCGCCAGGACTCCGGCAGCATGGCGATGTCGGTCACGTCAACTTCCTCCGATGTGCGGTCACTTCCAGGTCCCCGAACCTACAGGCCACCACTGACAACGGACTCCGGGACCCGGCATGGGCTACCAGCTCGTCCTGCGATGCAGCTCCCACATCATCATGATCGTCGACGGGTCCAGCGCCCGCTCCCCGCCGGAGATGTCCTCGCTCGCCGCGACGAACTGCTTGCCCTGCCACAGGGGCAGCAGCCTGGCGTCGTTCACCAAAATCTGCTGGGCCTGCTCGAACTCCTTCACCACCTTGGCCCGCGACTCCGGCAGCAGCACCCCGGTGATCTGCGATTGCGGGTAGGGCGTGCCGAGGGCGTTCTGGTTGCCCACGCGGTGCCCCGCGCCCTTCACGGGCGCGGGACCCGTTCATCTCATCCGACCCCGGCGTTCAGGAAGATGCCGCCGTCGACGACGAGCGTCTGTCCGGTGATCCAGTCGGACTGGTCCGAGGTGAGGAACGCTGCCGCGCCGCCGATGTCCGAGGGCACACCGAGCCGGCCGAGCGGATAGGCCGCGGCGGCCTCCGCCTCCCGGCCCTCGTACAAAGCCTGGGCGAACCTCGTCTTCACGACGGCCGGCGCGATGGCGTTGACGCGCACCAGGGGTGCGAACTCGTGCGCGAGCTGGACGGTCAGGTTGATCATGGCGGCCTTGCTGATGCCGTACGCGCCGATGAACGGCGAGGCGGAGAGCCCGGCCACCGAGGCGATGTTGACGATCGCGCCGCCGTTCTCCCGCTGCCAGGCATGCCAGGTGCGCTGGGCGAAGCCGAGCGCCGAGACCACATTCGTCTCGAACACCTTGCGCGCCACGTTCAGGTCGAGGTCGGCGATCGGGCCGAACACCGGATTGGTACCGGCGTTGTTGACCAGGAAGTCGACCCGGCCGAGGACCTCCATGGTGCGTTCCACGGCGAGGGCCTGGTGGTTCTCGTCGTGCGCCTTGCCTGCGACACCGATGACGCGGTCGGCACCGAGCTTCTCGACGGCCTCCTTGAGGGCGTCCTCGTTGCGTCCGGTGATGCAGACCCGGTCGCCGCGGGCGACGAACGCCTCGGCGACGCCGTAGCCGATGCCACGGCTGGCGCCTGTGACAAGGGCGACCTTGCCGGAGAGTTCGGGCAGTTCAGTCATGTGTCCGTCCTCCTGTGGCCCTAGTCGAGCGGTCCGCCGGCGACGTACAGCACCTGGCCCGAGACGAAGCCGGCCGCCTCGCCCGTGAAGAAGGCGATCGTGTTGGCGATGTCGTCGGGTTCACCGACGCGCTGAACGGGGATCTGGGTGGCGGCCGCGGCCTTAAAGTCCTCGAAGCCCATGCCGACGCGCTCGGCGGTCACCTTGGTCATCTCGGTGGCGATGAAGCCGGGGGCGACGGCGTTGGCGGTGATGCCGAACTTGCCGAGCTCCTTGGCCAGCGTCTTGGTGAAGCCCTGCAGACCGGCCTTGGCAGCGGAGTAGTTCACCTGGCCGCGGTTGCCGAGCGCCGAGGACGAGGAGAGGTTGACGATACGTCCGAAGCCCGCGTCGACCATGTGCTTCTGCACCGCGCGCGACATCAGGAAGGCGCCCCGCAGGTGGACGTTCATGACGGTGTCCCAGTCCGAGACACTCATCTTGAACAGCAGGTTGTCACGGAGCACACCCGCGTTGTTGACGAGGATCGTCGGCGCGCCCAGCTCCTCGGCGATGCGCGCGACAGCCGCCTCGACCTGCGCCTCGTCCGAGACGTCGCAGCCGACGGCGATGGCCCTGCCACCGGCGGAGGTGATCTTCTCCACGGTGTCCTTGCATGCCGCTTCGTCGAGGTCGATCACGGCGACGGCACGGCCCTCGGCGGCCAGTCGTACGGCGGTGGCGGCGCCGATACCGCGCGCACCGCCGGTGACGACGGCGACCCGCTGCTCAGTGGTGGACATTGCTGCTTCTCCTCGCCCTTGGAAAGCCTGGAACACCTTGGAAAGTCTGCGGCTCCCACGGCACGCCCACCAGGTGAGCGACCGCTTAGTACCTTCAGCAGACGTGACGCTAGAAGCCCTGGCACCCGGTGTCAACGGCCCACCCGGCGCATGTGATCCATTACCTCACCAGAAGGTCCAGCAATCGCTCCGCCTCGGCCGCCGGATCGGCGGTCAGCCCGGTGTGGACCGGCCCGGGCTGGACGACCGTCGAGCGGGGCGCGATCAGCCAGCGAAAACGCCGCCCCGCGTCGTCGGGCGCCGCCTGTCCGGCCGCCGCCCCACCGGCGCACACGCTTTCCACGGCGCTGAGCGCGGCCCGTACACCGGGCACGTCCGCACCGGGGTCCAGCGCCAGCAGTTTCCCCTCGTCCAGGTGCGTCCGCGCGGCGACGAAGGACTTGGCGCGGCAGTACACCAGTACGCCCGCGTTGATGCACTCGCCCCGTTCCACCCGCGGCACGACCCGCAGCAGCGCGTACTCGAAGACGTCCCGCTCGCTCACTTGCCGTCCCCCCGGTGGGCATCGAGGCCCTGAATGCGTTCGTGGACGTCACCGGCGCGGGCCAGCAGAGGCCGTGCGTACGCCCGGCGCAGCGCGTCCGGATGGCTGAAGCCGGGCTCGCCGGTCAGCCACTCGTCCGGGATCTCGGCGGTCACCTCGGCCACCAGGTCCTCGGTGACCAGCGGTGCGAGCGCGGCGGCGGCGCCCGCCACGTCCGGTGCGAAGGAGGCCAGGGCGTGGTCGGAGGCGTCGTAGGGCCTCGCGGCGGAGGTGTCGGCGCCAGGCCAGTTGTGGTGCCAGATCATCGTGGCACCGTGGTCGATGAGCCACAGGTCACCGTGCCACATCAGCAGGTTGGGGTTGCGCCAGGAGCGGTCCACGTTGTTGACCAGCGCGTCGAACCAGACGATTCGGCCGGCCTCCTCGGAGCCGACGGCGAAGGCGAGCGGGTCGAAGCCGATGGCGCGGCTGAGAAAGTCCATGCCGAGGTTGCGTCCCCCGCTCGCCTTGAGCAGTTCCTGCACCTCAGGGTCGGGCTCGCCGAGGCCCAGCACCGGGTCGAGGCCGATGGTCACAAGGCCGGGCACCCGCAGGCCCAGCCGCCGGGCGAGCTCACCGCAGACGACCTCGGCGACGAGCGTCTTGCGGCCCTGTCCGGCGCCGCTGAACTTCATGACGTACGTCCCGAGGTCGTCGGCCTCGACGAGCCCCGGCAGCGAACCGCCCTCACGCAAAGGGGTGATGTAGCGGGTCGCTGTCACTTCCTTGAGCATTTCCCCAGGCTATCGGGTCGCCTGGGCCGCCGAACGGGGGAGCGGCCCCTCCCGGGCCCGGGAGGGGCCCACGCACAGCCGCGCAGGTGGTGCGTGGGCGGCGGTACCCGACCGGGTCCGGTCGGGTACCGCCTCAGTCCCGCTCCCGTGTCCAGCCCACCGCATGGACCCGGGACTTGTCACCGGGACGGACGTCCGAATACAGCACTGCGGGCCCGGACAGCACCTTCAGCGCCCCGACGTACACGCCGCGCCCCGCATAGAGCCTGTCCGTGGTGTACCGCCAGCGCACGAGCAGGGACGGACCGGCGGGGAGCGCGGCGTCGAGCGTGTGCCACACGCGGCCGTTGTAGCCGGACACGGCACCGTCGTCGTGGGCCACGGGCCCGGCGCCGCCCGGCGCCCGGGTGGTGAACGGCAGCGGCTGCCAGGTCGCGCCGCCGTCGGAGGACGTCTCGGCGTGCAACGCGTCGAAGCCCGGCTCGGTGTCCCACCACAGATCGCACGCGAGCCGTGCCCCGGCAGAGGTGTTCAGCGCGGGCAGGGTCAGCGTGGCGGTGCTCGCGCTCGCCATGCCGCCGAACCACGCCTCGTCCCCGTGGGCGGGGCGCACCGGAACCGCCCTCGCGAACCGGTCTCCGGCGGCCACCCGAGGCGCCGAACCCGACCGCCAGGCGCGCACCGGATGAACGGAATTGCCCATGATGACGAGGAACGAGTCCGTCGTGGGGTCCAGGACGATGCTGGTACCGGTGAAGCCCGTGTGCCCCCCGGTGCGCGGGGTGGCCATCGCCCCCATGTACCAGTGCTGGTAGAGCTCGAAGCCGAGGCCGTGGTCGTCGCCGGGGAAGGCGGTGTTGAAGTCGGAGAACATCAACTCCACCGATTCCTTGCGCAGGATGCGCACGCCGCCGTACACACCGCCGTTGAGCAGGGTCCGTGCGAGGACGGCCATGTCCCAGGCCCGCGAGAAGACTCCCGCGTGCCCGGCGACACCGTCGAAGGCGTACGCGTTCTCGTCGTGCACCTCACCCCACACGAGACCCCGGTCCAGCCCCGACCAGGGCAGCCGGGCGACCTCGGTGGCCGCGATGCGCGGCTGCCAGGAGGCGGGCGGGTTGTAGCGGGTCGCGGTCATACCCAGCGGCCCGGTGATCCCCTCCGCGACCAGCCGGTCGAGCGGCTTGCCGGTGACCCGCTCGAGGACCTGCTGCAGGGAGATCATGCTGAGGTCGGAGTACAGGTAGACGGTCCCCGGCTTGTTGATCGGCTTCTCGTCCCACAGGGCTTGCAGCATCTCCTGCCGGGTGCCGAGCTTGTAGAAGTCGATGTCGGCCTGGAGCCCCGATGTGTGGGTGAGCAGCTGCCGGATGGTGATGTCCTGTTTCCCACCGCCCGCGAACTCCGGCACGTACCGCGCGGCGGGCGCCTCCAGTTCGATACGGCCGCGCTCGATGAGCTGCACGGCGACGAGGGAGGTGAACAGCTTCGACAGCGAGGCCAGGTCGTACACCGTGTCGGGTGTCGCGTCGATCTGCTGGTCGGGCGGGAACTCGATGCCGGTGTCGGTGGCGGGGTCGTAGTCCCGGTACCGCACGGCCTTGCCCACGGCTCTGTCCAGGGCGACCGTTCCTCCACGCCCGGCGAGCACGACGGCGCTGGACCAGTAGGGATGCCTGGGTGACGGCCCCAGGTACCGCTCGGCGACGGCAGTGACCTCGTCCACATGCTCCGGCAACAGTCCGGCCTGCGTGGCGGAACCGCGCCGCAGAGTCGTTCCGCGGACCGCAGCCGGTCCCGGCTGCACGGTCGTCGCGCGGCCTGCGTCGTCCGCCGCCGCGGACCCGCTCCCCAGGGGCGCGACCACCAGCGCCCCGCCGAGGGTCAGCACTCCCGCCCCGAACCGGCGTCGGCTGAGCGGACCCCGACCGGGCCCGCCGGGCTCTCCGGGTCGTTCCACCTGCTCCATCGGACCTCCGAAAGAAGTTTTCATGCCGGCCCTTGCGGTCTGAAACTTTCCTTCCAGAACTCATGTTCTGTCAATCCCCGTGCGTCACAGACGAATTGTCCGCAGCATCGAGCTCGAATGGTCCAACCGCCCTCCACAGTCCGGGCCGACCTCCGCATTTCAGTTCTCCTATCGAGATGTCGTCCACATAGTTGTCCAGCGATGACACAGTCATCACTGCCCACCCGGGCAATGAAGCGCCGGCGTTCATGACGAAGTGCCCGCGTTCATAAGGTCGGGTACAAGACCATCGGCACCAACGGTCGGCATCTGGAGGAGTTCCAGCACCCCGTCGACCTGGAAGGACCGCGCGCCGGACATGGGCGACTGGCGTCCATGAGGCCGACCGAGGTGGCCGACATGCGCGCCCGGTGCCCCTCGCCGGCGGGCACCTGTCCCCCTGCCAGGCTTCTTCTCGCTGCGTGACATTCAGCTCTCCGACCTGGTGCGCGACGCGCCTGGCCCACCGGCGGTGGTGTCGGACACCGAGGCGGCCACCCTGATCGCCGGACCCGGCGACCAGGACTTCCGGCTCACCCCGCTTGATGCGGTGACCAGCCCCGATTCCCAGGCTCCCCGTCCCCCTGACAGCGGAACGACGGCCGTGCCTCACTCCCGCCCGATCTCGAAGCGGTCAAGATCTCGACAGCAGCTGAACGGTCATTGTCCGAAGGCCGTACCACCGTCCGAAGGTACGAAAGATCCGTGGAAGGGAACGTCAGCATGACCAGCGAAGCGCTTCAGCCCAGCACAGCGCCCGGCCGCCGCACCGTCATGGCCGCGGTCGGCGCGACGGGGCTCGCCGCAGCGCTCACCGCGTGCGGGAGCTCCGGCGACAGCTCGGCCTCGAGTACGACGCAGGGCGACAGCACCGCGAACAGCAGCACCACGGGCGGGGGCGAGAACGCCGCAGTCGGCTCCGACGGCACCGTGCTCGCGAAGACCGCCGACATCCCCGAGGGTGGCGGCAAGGTGTTCGCCGACCAGGGTGTGGTGGTGACCCAGCCGTCGGCGGGCACGTTCAAGGCGTTCTCCTCCAAGTGCACCCACCAGGGCTGCGCGGTGAAGGACATCGCGAACGGCGTGATCGTCTGCCCGTGTCACGACAGCCACTTCTCCGCGACCGACGGCAGCGTGCAGAAGGGGCCGGCGACCCGGCCGCTGACCGCCGCGCACATCACCGTGTCCGGGGACGAGATCAAGCTCTCGTGACACCCCCGTCCTGTCCGGCCCGCGACATTCGGCGCCGGGACCCGAGGCATGCCAGCACCTCGTCCGTGGTCGCGACCGTGGCGACCAACGCGAGGGTGTTGCGGACCATCGCGGGGGTGTAGTCGGAGGGCACCCCCGCGATGGCGTCCGCGGGCACGACGGCCGCATAGCCGCGATTGACGGCGTCGAAGACGGCGTTGGGGATCGCCACGTTGGCCGAGACACCGGTGACGATCACGGTGCGGCAGCCCAGGTTACGCAGCAGGGAGTCGACCTCCGTGCCCTCGATGGGCGACAGGCCGTGCAGCCGGCGGACGACGAAGTCCTGCTCCCGCACCTCGATGGGCGCTGCGACGCGCACGGCCGTGGTGCCGGAGACCTGCTGTACCGGGAGGCGTTCGGCCGCACGGAAGAGGCGCGCGTTGCGGTTCGCGCCCCGGCCGTCCGGGCGGCGTTCGGCGATCGCGTGGATCACCTGTGTCCCGCCCTCGTGCGCGGCGGCGACCAGCCGGGCCACGTTGACCAGCGCGCCCGAGGAGCGTGCCGCCCTGGCGAGTTCGGGCAACGCGCTGTCCGGGCCCACCACGCCCTCCTGGCACTCCACGGTGAGCAGCACGGTGGTCCTGGGGTCGAGGATCTGGCTGAGCGGTTCGTGCGACGGCATGGCTCCCCCTGTCGTCGACGGTCGGGACCGGCGAGAGTAGCGATCGCCGCGTGAGGACGGAAGAAGCACCATTGCGGGCGGGCGAAGCTCGTCGCATTCTTTTCTGACGTGATGTCAGAGGATCTCTCTGGCACGACGTGGGAGAAGAAGGAGGGGGACCGCATGTCCGACACACAGCGCCGGGGCCGGAAGATCATGATGACACCCGGTGAGCTGGACGGATTCCTCACCACCCAGCGGACCTGCCGGGTGGCGACCGTGTCGGCCGACGGCGCCCCGCACGTGAGCGCCCTGTGGTTTGCCTGGGACGGCACCTCGCTGTGGCTGTACTCCGTGGTACGCAGCAAGCGCTGGGCCGATCTGCGCCGCGACCCGCGGATCGCCGTCGTGGTCGACACGGGGGAGGAGTACGAGCAGCTCAGGGGAGCCGAGCTGTCCGGCGTCGCGGAGTTCGTGGGCGAGATCCCCCGCACCGGGGAGCTGTGCGCCGAGCTGGACGGGCCGGAGAACCTGTTCGCGCGCAAGAACTTCGGCATCGAGGACGTGCCGTACGACGGCCGCCACGCCTGGATCCGGCTGACGCCGCTGAAGGTCGTCTCCTGGGATTTCCGCAAGCTGGGCCTGGGGTAGCCGTACCGCGCGGGCCTTCGTGGCCGCTACCCGGACCAGCCGAGGCCGCTCACCCGGCCGACACGGCCTGCCCCGCCACCCGCAGCGCCTCCACCGCAGCCCGGATCGACGGGCGGCGGTCGGCGTCGGCCCGCCACACCGCGTAGACGTGCCGCCGCACCCGTTGCCGCACCGGCACGGTCACGATCCCGGCAGGCATCGGATAGCGCCCGAGCAGCGGCGCGATGCACACGCCGAGCCCGGCGGCGACCAGCCCGAGCTGTGTGTGCGTCTCGGCGGCGCGATGGCCGATGCACGGCTCGACGCCCTTGGAGCGCAGGGTGAACATCAGCCACTCGTGACAGAACTCGCCCTCGCCCCAGGTGATCCACTCGTCGTCGGCGAAATCTTCGAGATCCACCTCGGTCCGGTCCGCGAGCCGGTGCCCCACGGGCATCGCCACGTCCGCGGGGTCGTGGAGGATCGCCGCCTTCACCAGCCCCTCGGGCACCGGCATCGGCTTGTTGTACCAGTCGAGGACGACGGCGAGGTCGAGATCGCCGCGGACCACGCCGGCGACTCCTGCCTCGGGCTCGAGCTCGCACGAACGCAGGCGCAACGCGGGATGACCGGCCCGCAGCGCGGCCAGCACGGTCGGGAACAGTCCGCGCGCGGCGGTCGGGAAAGCGGACAGGCGCAATTCGCCGGCCACCTGCCCGCGCTGCGCCTCCAGATCGGCCTCGGCGAGTTCGACCTGGGAGAGGATGCGCGCCGCGTAATCGGCGAGCAGCCGGCCGGCGTCCGTGAGCCGCACCCCTCGCCCGTTCTTGGCCAGGAGCTGTTGCCCCACCTCCCGCTCGAGCTTGGCCATCTGCTGGGAGACGGCCGAGGTGGTCACGTGCAGGCCCTCGGCCGCGCCACTGACCGATCCGTGCCGGGCGAGGGCGTCGAGGGTACGCAGGCGCTCGAGGTTCAACATGTAAGCGATGCTACGAGATATACCTGCCGAAATGTCGACCGTGCTACGAGATCCTGTGCGTCATGCCTCCGGGAGAGGGCTCCGGCGCCGGGCCCGGACTACACGTAGCTCCGGACGGGGGCGGGGCCCAGAGCGGAGGTGATGGCCTCCGCCAGCTGTCCGGCCTCGTCCGTGGTCATCGCCGAGACGGTGATCCTGATGCCGGGCGGCGCGCTCATCCGGAACCGGGCGCCCGGGGCGACGGCCCAGCCCGCGAGCAACAACCGCGCGACCACGCCCGTCTCGTCCGGCACGGGAATCCACACGTTCATGCCACTGCGCCCGTGGGCCACGACACCGCGCTCCGCCAGCGCGTCGATCAGTGCGTCACGCCGCCCGCCGTACGCCGCCGCCACTCGCGGGTCCAGCGAACGGTCGGCCCACAGCCGCGCCACGGCCCGCTGCACGAGCAGACTGACCCAACCGGGCCCCAGCCGCTGCCGCCCCCTGACCCGGTCGAGGGTGACGCCGTCCCCGGTGAGCACGGCCAGGCGGAGATCGGGCCCGTACGCCTTGGCGACCGAGCGCACGAACGCCCAGTGCCGGGTGACCCCGCCGAGGGGGTGGAGAGGGACGTCGACGATCCCGTGACCGTGGTCGTCCTCGATGAGCAGGGTCCGCGGATACTCGCGCAGCACGGACCTCAGGGCACGGGCCCGCGTCGCGCTCACCGCGGCACCGGTCGGGTTCTGCGCCCGGTCCGTGACGATGAGGGCACGCGCGCCCGCCTCCAGGACGCCGCGCACGTCGTCGGGGAGCGGCCCCTCGTCGTCGACGCCGACCGGCACCGTGCGCAGCCCCAGCGCCGGAACGAGGTCGAGGGTCCTGCCCCATCCGGGGTCCTCGACGGCGACGGTGTCCCCGGGCTTGAGATGGGCCGCGAGCACGCGCTCGACGCCGTCGAGCGACCCGGAGACGACGGCCAGCGGCCCGTCCGGCACACCGTCGGCGTCCAGGTCCGACCGGGCGATGCGCGCGAGCTCCGGTGCGACGGCGACATCGCCGTAGAGGACCGGCTCCCGGTCACCCTGCGCCGCGGCCGCCGCGAAAGCCGGGGCCAGCGGCGGCAACAGCGCCGGATCCGGATTGCCACTGGACACATCGCGCACACCCGCGGGCACGTCCACACGAAGGTGGTCCCGCCCCGTCGTGGCGGGCGCGGGCCGCACCCGGCTCCCCCGGCGCCCGGCAGTCTCGATCACTCCCCGCTCGCGCAGGATGCGATACGCGGCCGCGACGGTGTTGGGGTTCACCCCCAGCTCGACCGCCACCTCACGCAGCGGCGGCAGAACCCGGCCCGGCTCCAGCTCCCCCGCACCCACCGCACGCTCGACGCTGGCCGCGATCTCGGCTGCGCGCCGCCCTTGGATCCGATATCCTCCTAGCACAAAGCATATTTTGCACTAGTGCAATAGGGGAGCGCAAATGCACGAGACCCACGAGCCGACGTCGTCGCGCGCCACCGCCTATGCACCCACCGATCGCACCGTCCCCACGCGCTCCGCGAACCGGGCGTCGTACGACAAGGAGCTGGTGCACGCGATACTCGACGAGGGCTACGTGTGCCACCTCGGCTTCGTGCGCGACGGCGCACCGGTGGTGCTGCCCACGCTGTACGGCCGCATCGGCGAATGTCTCTACGTGCACGGCTCGACGGGCTCGCGGCCCTTGCGGATGACGGGCGAGGCCGACCCGGGGCTGGCCGTGTGCCTGACCGTGACACACGTCGACGGCCTGGTGCTGGCGCGCTCGGCCTTCCACCACTCGATCAACTACCGGTCCGTGGTGGTGCACGGCATCGCCCACGAGGTCGACGACCCCGAGGAGAAGCGGATCGCCCTGGATGCGCTGGTCGACCACGTGCTGCCCGGCCGCTCGCAGGACTCGCGGCCCGCCAACAAGAAGGAACTGGCCGCCACCGCCGTGATCCGCCTCGACCTGGACGAGGTCTCCGCCAAGGTACGCACCGGCGGCATCACCGATGAGCCCGAGGACCTCGCGCTCCCCCACTGGGCCGGTGTGGTCCCGGTCCGCGCCGAGTACGGCGCCCCGGTTCCCGACCCCGGCCTGGCGCCCGGCACCGGCCTTCCCGACTACCTGGCGGTGCTGTGATGCTGATCCACCCCTGGGACGCACCGCAGGACGACACCGAGTGGCAGCGTTGGCTCGTCGGCCGCGACTTCGGACAGCTCGCCGTGAACGGTCCGCCGGGCGAACCCCCGTACGTCCAGCCGCTGCATTTCACGTACGACGCCGGCCTCGGTGAGGCGGTGAGCCATCTGGCGCGTCCGAACCCGCTGTGGCCCGCCCTGCAGGCGAACCCGGAGGTGCTGCTGAGCGTGGTCGACGACTATGTGTTCGTGCCCGGCCCCTGGCAGGCGCCACCGGACGGCCCGTCCGAGCACGGTGTGCCCACGAGCTTCTACGCCGCGGTCCAACTGCGCTGCACTGCCAGCGCCGTGGACGACCCCGCCGAGAAGGCGGATCTGCTGAACCGCCAGATGCGCCACTTCCAGCCGGACGGCGGATCGGCCCGGGCGGCTGTGGGTGAGGCGCCCTACGGCCGCATGCTGTCCGGCATCCGCGGTCTGCGGCTCGAAGTGACGCGTGTCCGGGCGAAGTTCAAGTACGCCGGCCGGAAGAGCGAAGAGATCCAGGACCGCATCGCAGCCCGGCTGGCGATGCGGAACGGTCCGCGCGACCAGGTCGCGCGTGAGCATCTGCTGCGCAGGCGCGGGGAGTGAGGCGGGGTGCGGGATCCGGCACCGGACCCCGCACCCGTCCGTCACACGAGGACGGACTCCTCCTCGACCACCCGTGCCCCGCGTGCCTCCGCCGCCGCGAGCCCCGCGACCGAACCGAGCATCAGCGCGGTGCCGACGAGGGTGGCCGCCGTGAGCCGTTCACCGAGCAGGGCGACGGCGAGGATCGCCGCGCTGACCGGTTCGAGAAGCATGATCACGGACACGGTGGCGGACCGAACGACGGATGCACCCGCGAAGTAGAGGGCGTAGGCGAGCGCCGTGGGGACCGCCGCGATGTACCCCAACAGGCAGACCAGGGTGCCTGGTTCCGTGGTGTGGGGCACCAGCCCCTCGGCCAGGGCGAACGGCAGCAGGCACAGGCTGGTGACCGCGAACGCCGACACGGTCGTGCCGGAGACGTCGACCCCGCCGTCCCTGCCCCACCACCGGGTGAGCAGCGTCATGGCGGAGTAGCCGGCCGCCGACACGAGCGCAAGCAGCACGCCCCATGGACGTACGGTCGTACCGCCGCCACCCAGCACAAGGACCCCGAGGCCGGCGAGCGCCCCGACGACGGCGATCGTCCCGCCGCGGCCGAGCCGCTCCCCCAGGGCGAGGCGGGCACCCAGGGCGATGAGCACAGGTCCGGCACCGAGGGTGACGACGGTCGCCACGGCGAGCCCGGTGGCCGATACGGCCCCGAAGTAGGCCGTCTGGAAGACGGCGAGCCCGGCACCGGTGGCACCGGCCCGCAGCGCCTTGCGGCCGAGCGGTTCGGACCCGCCCGGGCGCGGGCGCACCAGGCGGACGGCGACCAGCAGAACGAGCCCGGTGGCACAGCGCCAGAAGGAGAGGGCCACCGGCCCCATGTCACTGGTCCGGTAGACCAGGGAGGCGGCAGCGCCCGCGGTGCCCCAGGCGGCACCGGCGACGATCAGATACACGAGGCCTCGCCCGACGGGCAGGCCGGAGGCAGGATGCGACACGAATTCTCTCCGCAGAGGTGCAGAAGTTCGGGAAGGAACCCCGGAGCGTCGGGGTCCGTGGACTTCTTCTGCGGGCAGCACCGTTCTGCCCGGCGATCCGCCGGGCAGGTTTCCGGAGGGCCCGCCTCAGGCGGCCGGAGGCGGAAGAACGAGTGCGCTGGAATGCATGATCGACACCCTATGCGGCCGTTCCGCGCGTCGACAACTCCCGTTCGGCGCCGCCTCCAGCCGTCACAGGTTCGGCGGGGACCTTCACGGGCGCCGACGACTGGGCCGTGAACGCTCCGACCAGGACGACCACGCCGCCGATGACCTGCGGTGCCGACAGGTGCTCGCCGAGCAGCACCCAGGCCAGCAAGGTCGCGATGACCGCTTCGAGGCAGGCGACCACGCCGGCCACCTGGGGGGAGAGCCGGCGCACGGACACCACCCCGGTGACGTACGCGAGGACCGTGGCGATCAGGACGATCCACGCCAGCAGCGCAACGGCCGGGACGGAGGTGCCGTTCATGTCCGCCGTGTCCGTGAGGACGGACCAGTGCATGCTCCAGGGACGGGCGACGACGGTGAGCAGGGCGGCCCCGACGATCAGGCCGTACGCGATCACTCCGAGCGGGTCCGGAGCCTCGTCGCCGGCCTCGGTGCCCTGGTCGGACAGGACGAAGTAGCCGACCTGACAACAGGCGGCGCCGAGAGCGAGGGCCAGCCCGAGGGGGTCGAAGCCGAGGCCCGCCCACACCTCCACGACGCAGGCGAGTCCGCCGACCGCGAGAACCACGCCGACCGCCGCGGCACGCGTCACCGGCCGCCGCTGCACAAAGCGCACCCAGCCGAGGACGAGGGCCGGTGCGAGGTACTCGATGAGCAGGGCGACGCCGACGGGTATGCGCGAGAGAGCGGCGAAGTAGCAGGCCTGGACACCGGCCACCGCGAGCAGGCCGAACCCGGCGAGCAACAGGGGACGGGTGCGCGGCAGCACCCGGTGGCGCACGGCGAGGGGCAGCATCACGAGCGCGGCGCCCGTGACCCGCAGCCACACCACGTGAAGCGGGTCGAGCCCCGCCTGGATCAGCGGCTTGGCCGCAACACCCGATCCACCGAAGGCGACCGCCGACACGACGGCGAGTCCGAGCCCGACGCCCCTGCCGCGATTGCCCTGAGTCCCCTGAGACGTATGCACCGGCACATGATGGCAGGCGAAGACATGAGCGTCACCCCCGAACGCACCTGTCTCTGAGACTGGACCCGGGGCATCCGCGCACGGTCACCGGGGCCCGTCGAACCGGGTTCCGGCCCGACGGCCGGCGTCCCCCGCCCCCGCCCATCGGGGCGCGTACCCCTGCACCGCGGCCTCCTCCACCCGGGCCGCCACCGTCCGTGCGTCCACCCCGGCGCGATCGAGGACCTCGACGGCCCGCGACGTGGGGTCCGCGACAATCGTCGCGAGCAGGTCGACGCCCCGCGCGCACGGCCGCCCGAGACGGGTCGCGCGTCCATAGGCGGCGTCCAGGGCGGTCGCCGCCGCGGGCGACCAGCCGTCCACCTCGTTCAGGACCGGTACGGCTCCGGAGTCCTCGACCGTGCCCTGCCAGCGCAGGCCGTAACCGATGGCACGCTGGACGAGATAGCCGAGCAGCCGCGCCAGCTGCGGATGGTCGAAGACGGCCCGCACCTCGGGGTCGGACTCCAGCAGCGTGTGCAGCAGATGAGCGGTGTCGACCTGCCGGTCGCCGTCCCGTTGGGCCCTCCTGCGCGCGCCCGTGACCACCGCGGCAAGTTCGGCGTCGAGCCGGGGATCGAGGCCCGGGTGCTGTGCGCCGCGCTCCGCGGCGGGATGGTGGAAATGAGGGGGTGACACGCCTACCACCCCATCAGCCCCATCGGCTCAGGTCGTCCTCGGCGAGCAGCATTTCCGCGTCCGACACAGGTTGGGCACGACTGGGCGGGTTCTCCTCCTTACGGATGACAACACGCCGTTCTCCCCTGAGGTCCCGCGTCACCCTCGCCCGGCACGTGGCGAATCCTCCCCGACATTTCTGACGGTTCATCAGTATTGAATGTTCCGGGCCCGGCCGCTACGTTCCGCGACACCGTAGCTGCGCCCGGCGCAGCACCCGACACGAAGGGGTGGTCGCATGGCCGAAGTCAGCGCGGAAGCACGCATCGAGGCGCCGGCCGAGAAGGTGTGGGCCCGGCTCACCGACTGGCCGGCGTACGGCGACTGGAACGCGACCCACACAAGCTTCCCCAAGGGCGGCCCCGAGGTCCTGGAAGTGGGCGGCACCTTCGAGGAGAGCATGAAGCTCATGGGCTTCCCCGCCGAGGTGACCTGGACGATCGACGAGTTGCAGCCCGGGCGTGTTCTGTCCATCCGCGGCAAGGGCCCGATGGCCGTGAACGTCGCCACCCGGTACACGCTGACACCGGACGGCGAGGCGACCTCGGTCCGCATCGACGGCGAGTTCACCGGCGCGGCGGTCTCCCTCATGGCGGGCAAACTGAAGGACTCGGCGACGGCCGCCCTCAACGAGTCGCTCCGCAAGCTGGGGGCGCTGGTGTCCTGACCGGGACATGTCGAAACGAGAGCGCCCCGCGGCCGTGATGCCGCGGGGCGCCGTAGCACACCCGGAACCGCCGTCAGTCCTCGTCGGCGAGGATCAGGTACAGCTTCTTGCGGGCGTCATTGATGACGGCCAGGGCCTTGTCGCGCTGATCCTTGTTGCCGGTCTTCCAGACCTGGCTGAACGCCTCCATCAGGCCGAACCCGGCCTGCCGGATCTCGTGCAGCGTGTCCCAGTCGATGCCGCGCGAGGCCTCTTCCCACGGGGCGTCGGGCCCCTCTTCGGCCGCGGTGCGGCCCGCCTCGGTCAGCGAGAAGAGCTTCTTGCCGCCCTCGGTCTCACTGGCGATCAGACCCTCGTCCTCCAGCAGCTGCAGGGTGGGGTAGACCGAGCCCGGGCTGGGCTTCCAGGCCCCGCCACTGCGCTCGGCGATCTCCTGGATCATCTCGTAGCCGTGCATGGGCCGGTCCTTCAGAAGGGCCAGGATCGACGCGCGTACGTCGCCGCGTCGCGCCCTCCCCCTCGGTCCGCCCCGGCCACGACCGCCCCAGGGTCCACCCGGGCCGAAGAAACCGGGGCCACCGAAGCCAGGGCCACCGGGCCCGCCCGGCCCGAAGGGGCCGAAGGCTCCGCGCAGGCTCTCGAAGCCGCCCCGAGCGTGATGACCAGGGCCGCCGTGGTGTGCGTGTCGCTCGAATCCGAAGTCCTGTCCATGGGATCGCATCGCCATCACTCCATTCCATCGTTGATCTGTCGCGATGCGTCAACGATATATCGGAGAAGCGAGCGTGACAAGCCCCTGCCCCACGGTGACGCGAAGTCGGGCCAGACGCCCCGGATTGGCCTTGGCCCGCCCCGCCGGCCGACCTCTAGCGTCGGGGCATGCGGATTCGAATCGTCGACGCCTTCACCGACCGCCCGTTCGCCGGCAACCCGGCGGGTGTCCTGCTCCTCGACTCCTTCCCGGAGGACACCTGGCTCCAGGACGTGGCCCGCGAGGTCAATCACGCGGAGACCGCGTTCGCCCACCGCCTGCCGGAGGGCGGTGAGGCCGACTGGGCCCTGCGCTGGTTCACACCCGCCACCGAGGTCGCCCTGTGCGGACACGCCACCCTGGCCACCGCCCACGTACTGCGCACCACGGGCGCCCACGAGGGTCCCGTACGCTTCGCCACCCACAGCGGCGTGCTGACCGCCACGCCACGCGAGGACGGCTCCGTCACCCTTGACTTCCCCACCGCACCGCTCACCCGCGCCGACATCCCCGAGGGCATCGCCGAGGCCCTCGGCGCGAAGCCCCGCACCGCCTTCGACACCGGCCCGAACGTCGGCGACCTGCTCGTCGAACTCGCCGACGAGAAGACCGTCGTGGCTCTCGCTCCCGACCACAAGGCGCTCCGCCGCCACTCGGCGCGCGGGATCATCGCCACCGCGCGCGCCGAAGACCCCACCCGGGGGTACGACTTCGTCTCGCGCGGCTTCTTCCCCAACGTCGGCATCGACGAGGACCCGGTGACCGGCAGCGCGCACACGGCTCTGGCGCCCTACTGGTCCGAGCGCCTCGGCCGCTCCGATCTCACCGGGCTCCAGGCATCACCGCGCTCGGGCCGCGTCCGCACCGAACTGCGCGGCGACCGGACCCTGCTCACCGGCCGCGCGGTCACCGTGATCGAGGGCGAACTGCTCGTGTAGCGACGGGACAGGCCCGCGCGGGGCGCGCCACAGCAGCCCCGTGCGACCCTGGTCACACCTTCGCGCAGGCCGCGGGGCCGCTACGCCGTCGGCAGCCAGCCCACCTTCCCGGCCAGCAGCGCGTATCCCACGAACGCGCCGATGTCGAGCAGCGAGTGGGCCACCACCAGGGGACCGACCCTGCCCCAGCGCCGGTAGAGGAAGACGAAGACCACGCCCATCACCATGTTGCCGAAAAACCCGCCGATCCCCTGGTAGAGGTGGTACGAGCCGCGCAGCACCGAGCTGGCCACCAGGGCCGTGCCGGGCGTCCAGCCCAACTGCCCCAGGCGGCGCAGCAGATAGCCGACGACGATGACCTCCTCCAGGACCGCGTTCTGCACCGCCGACAGCACCAGTACAGGGAACTTCCACCACACCTCGGGCAGCGCCTCCGGCACCACCGTGAGGTTGGCGCCGAAACCGCGGGCCGCCAGATAGAAGGCGACACCCGTGGAGCCGATCACCGCCGCGATGGCCGCCCCTCGCCCCAGGTCGGGCCAGGGACGCGTCCGGTCGAAGCCGAGCGTGCGCAGCGAGGTGCCCTCACGGATCAGAAAGTGCGCGACGAGCGCGACCGGCACCAGTGCCGTCGCGATCCCGAACAGCTGCCAGGCGAGGTCGAGCCACGGGCGTCCCGGTGCCGCCGAGGCATTGAGGGTGGCCGCCTGCTCCTTGAGGCCGCCCGGTTTGGTGACCGATCCGACAAAGCTGATCAGCGCGGACACCCCGCTCGCACCCAGTGAGAGCCCGAGCACCAACAGCGTCTCGGCCCGGAGAATCCGTCGCGTCGGCCGCTCCACCGTAGAAGTATCGGCCACTGCCCCTGCCTCCACCTGCACTCCCGCCTCCAGTCCAGCGATCCCGCCTCGCCCCATCTTCACCCGGCAAGGGTCTCGAAAGAAGTCATGAAGATCATGCGGGGCGGGACATCGGGCGGGGACCGACACCGTACGCGGCGTCGGTCCCCCTCGCTCTTCCATACGGCCGCCGCACGGCACGGTCTCAACGGGGAGGCACTCCGTCGTGGGACGTCACGGCATGCCCGAAGGGCACAGGGCGGCCGCTGTGCGGCGGCGCGCCCGAGAACACACGACCCAGGCGCTCAAGGCGGCAGCCGGACAGGTCCGCGAGCGGAACGTCACTCCACCGGCGGCTCGGGACACCGGGTCTCCGGCTCCCGGCAGGTCCGCACGGTGGTCCTCGGGGCGATGGCCGGGGCGGGAGTGCCCCCGACGACCGTGCGGTCGCTCGCTCACCCCAGTGGCACCGGCTCGGGCAACCCGACGGGCCAGGTGTGCACCGGCTCGCCACCATGCATCAACGCGCGGTACCGCCTCGTCGTCGCGGCCAGTGCGGCCTGCCGGTCGAGCCCCTGTCCAAGGGCTCGGTGGAAGGTGGCGGCCTGCCAGCTCGCACCGTTGGCCCTCCGCCGGCACCGTTCCTCGAGCACGCCGAGGTAGAGGTCCCGGTCCGCGGGCTCGACGCCCCAGGCATCGAGCCCCGCCTCGGCGAGCGGCAGCAGCTCGTCGCGTACCAGGTCCACGGCGTCCACCTCGGTGATCCCGCCGTAGCGCCCGCTCCGCGGCCACTGAAGGCGCGCCTCGATGCCGTACCGGCAGGCGGCGTCGAAGTTGGCGGCGGCGGCCTCGAACGGCAGCCGCGTCCACACCGGCCGCGGCTCCTCGGCCAGGGCGCGGACGACGCCGTAGTAGAAGGCCGCGTTGGCGATGACGTCGGTGACGGTGGGCCCGGCGGGCAGCACCCGGTTCTCGACACGCAGATGCGGAACTCCGTCGGCGATGCCGTACACGGGCCGGTTCCAGCGGTACACCGTGCCGTTGTGCAGGACGAGTTCGGCGAGCGCGGGCGTACCGCCCTCGTCGAGGACGCGCAGGGGGTCCTCGTCGTCGCAGATCGGCAGGAGCGCCGGGAAATAACGCAGGTTCTCCTCGAACAGCTCGTACGCCGACGTGATCCAGCGTTCCCCGAACCAGGTACGCGGTCGCACTCCCTGCGCCTGCAGTTCGGGCGGCCGGGTGTCGGTGGACTGCTGGAACAGCGGCGGCCGGGACTCGCGCCACAACTCACGCCCGAACAGGAACGGCGAATTGGCACCCAGCGCGACCTGCGCCGCGGCAACGGCCTGCGCCGCGTTCCAGACGTCCGCGAACCGCCCCGGGGTGACCTGCAGGTGCAGCTGGACCGACGTGCAGGCGGCTTCGGGCGCGATCGACCGTGAGGTGCACTCCAGCCGCTCGACCCCCTCGATGTCGAGGGTGAAATCCTCGCCGCGTGCGGCCACGATCTGGTCGTTGAGCAGGGTATAGCGGTCGACGGCGGAAAGGCTGGACGAGACCAGGTCGTCGCGGTCGAGCGTGGGGAGAATACCGATCATCACGATTCCCGCATCGACCTCGTGCGCCTTGCGGTCGGCATATGCGAGCGAGGTGCGCAACTCCTCGGCGAGCCGGTCGAATACGCGGCCGCCCAGCCGGTGTGGAGCTATGTTGACTTCCAGATTGAACATGGCGAGTTCTGTTTGGAAATCTCTGCTTGCAATCCTTTCCAGCACCTGCGCATTCATCATTCGCGGCATGCCGTCGGATCCGATGAGATTCAGTTCGATCTCCAGCCCCATGAGGTTCTTGGGCCGATCGAACCGCTTCTCCTCCAGCAGTCGCGCCAGTCCCGCGAGACACTGCTTGAGCTTGCCGCGGTGGCGCTGCCGATCGGACAGGTCGAACGGCCCCGCCACGACCTTCTCTCCCATCGAAGCGTCCCTCCTGAGATGGGTAGGCCGACGATCCGGCCGCTGCTGTCCCGGGTCTCGGAGGATGATGCCCCGGCAACGCGATCGATAACGTCTCCGCGGTGCACGGTCGCACGCTAGGCTGAGGTCCGGCATCCACGGGCACATTCACGAGGCATGCGGCAATACGCAGTTTCACGGCAAGGGCATGTCGTGAAAACGCCGACGAGAACCGGCCGTCCGCTACGGACGAGTATTCCGAGGTCGCAGGCGCGACACCCGTCGAGCACCAGGACGAATCCCGCTTTTCGTCGACCGAATATCTCCTTGCCCGTCATTCGCGGGACGACTAGACGAAACACTGCATGAACACGAGTCGTATAAACTTTCCGCACGGGGTAGAGAGTTGGCACAAACGGTGATGAGCTCTGTCGTCAAAGCGCCGCCATTCGTCCGGGCGCAATTCCCTGGCCCCTCCGACCCCGATGGCTGACAGCGCTGTCCGCCCGCCACCCCACGCCCTCGCGCAACCGTGCCTGTCGAAATGAGAGGCGACCCACCATGCACCTGCATGTCCCCCCGGCTCCCGCGCCCGCCCTCCGCTCCGTCCTCACGGCACTCGGTTCCCCCACCGCGGTCCGCGAGGCCCCCACCCCGTCCCTGCGCACCGCTCAGGGACCCGTGACCCCCGAACTCCCGCTGCCTGTCCATGTACTGGATGGGATCTCCCCGGCGGGCGCCCCCGCCACCCGGCTGGCCGGATGGCGCTTCCTCATCCGATGCGGCGACCGCGCCGTGGCAGCTGCCGAGACCATGCTGACTCCGGACGGCTGGGCGTTCTCCCACTTCTTCGAAGGCCCGTACGTCACCGCCACCGAGCGCGCCCTGCGCCAGGCGGAGGCGATGACACAGCCCTACCAGGCCCGGCTGCTGTCCGTGCCCGAGCTGTACATGCTCACGTTGTGGCTGCACGGGGACTGCACCGCCGACGGGGCGACCGGTTCTCCCGCCGCGGCCGACCTTCTCGTGCCGCTCGCACCCGCTCCACCCGGCATCGCGGCCCACCGCCCGCACCGCGTCACGGATCTCCTCCCGGTGCTCACGCACCGCATCGCCCGTACTCCCCTGCTCGGCTCACCGACGCCCGCGTAGCCGCCGCATCCCACCGTGCCCCGCTGCCCGAAACGGCCGCGGGGCACGGTGCGTCCCCGCGTCGTCGAAGACCCCGGGCAGGTGTCGCTCGTTCGTGCCGCATCGCGCTCGTACGAGAGACAAAGCGCTGGTCGGGCCAGATGTACTAGCCCCTTGCGACCATCGTGAACCACCCGAATTGACCGCCGAGTTGGGATGAACCGTCCACCAGGGTGATGCGTCATGAACCTGTGAGAAGCGGTGCTGCGAAATCCCTGCGGAATGACGCCCGTGGGGCAACACTGGGTTCCAGACCGAAGCATCAGCGACGGGGGGCGGCCATGAACGACCAGACGAGCCGCAGGACAGACACGACAGCCATCTCGGACATCACGACAGAGCGAAAGATCCCATCCACCATGTGCCAGCACCAGCCACCGTGCCCCACAGCCGAATCCGCCGACCGGGAGTCCGCCCGTCTCATGGCGCACCACCCGGAGCAGGGGTGGAGCCTGTTGTGCAACGGCGTTCTGCTCTTCGAGGACACCGGTGAGCTACTGCCGGACGGCCAGATCATCGCCCCTCACCGCCCGCTGGACACGGACCAGGTGATGACGGCCGCCTGAGCGGCGCACACGGGGCAGCCACTGCCCTGACACAAGGGGGCCGGCCCGGAGGCGTACGCTCCGAACCGGCCCCGACGCATGTCCGAGGGCGATTACTCCTCGTAAGCGTCCAGCGGCGGGCAGGAGCAGACCAGGTTCCGGTCACCGAAGGCCTGGTCGATACGGCGCACCGGAGGCCAGTACTTGTCCGCCGCGGAGACGCCGGCCGGGAAGAGGGCCTCATCGCGCGCGTACGGGTGCTCCCACGTGCCGCCGAGTGCCGCGGCGGTGTGCGGGGCGTTCCGCAGGGGGTTGTCCTCGGCGGGCCACTCGCCCGAGCCGACCTTCTCGATCTCCGCACGAATGGCGATCATCGCGTCGCAGAACCGGTCGATCTCGGTGATGTCCTCGGACTCGGTCGGCTCGATCATCAGCGTGCCGGCCACCGGGAACGACATCGTCGGCGCGTGGAAGCCGTAGTCGATCAGCCGCTTGGCGACGTCGTCGACGCTCACCCCGGTCGCCTTGGTCAGCGGACGCAGGTCGATGATGCACTCGTGCGCGACCAGGCCGCCGGGGCCGGTGTAGAGCACCGGGTAGTGCGGCTCCAGGCGCTTGGCGATGTAGTTGGCGGACAGCACGGCCACCTGCGTGGCGTTCTTGAGGCCCTCACCGCCCATGAGACGGACGTACGCCCACGAGATCGGCAGGATGCCCGCCGATCCCCACGGAGCGGCCGAGATCGGGCCGACGCCCGTCTCCGGACCGGCCGCGGGCTGCAGCGGGTGGTTCGGCAGGTACGGCGCCAGGTGCGCACGCACGCCGACCGGGCCGACACCCGGACCACCACCGCCGTGCGGGATGCAGAACGTCTTGTGCAGGTTCAGGTGCGAGACGTCACCGCCGAAGTGGCCCGGCTTGGCCAGGCCGACCAGGGCGTTGAGGTTGGCGCCGTCGACGTACACCTGACCGCCGGCCTCGTGGACGGCCGCGCAGATGTCGGCGATGTGCTCCTCGAACACACCGTGCGTGGACGGATACGTGATCATCAGCACCGACAGTTCGTCGCGGTACTGCTCGATCTTGGCCCGCAGGTCCTCGATGTCGACCTCGCCGTCCTCGGCGGTCTTCACCACGACGACCTTCATGCCCGCCATCACGGCGCTTGCGGCGTTGGTGCCGTGCGCGGAGGACGGGATGAGGCAGACGGTGCGCTGGTGGTCACCGTTGGCGCGGTGGTAGCCGCGCACCGCGAGCAGACCGGCCAGCTCGCCCTGCGAACCGGCATTGGGCTGAAGGGACACCTTGTCGTAGCCCGTGACCTCGGCGAGCCGCTCCTCCAGCTCACGGATGAGCGTCAGATAGCCCTGCGCCTGCTCGGCGGGCGCGAAGGGGTGGAGCTGCCCGAACTCGGGCCAGGTGACCGGCTCCATCTCCGTGGTCGCGTTGAGCTTCATGGTGCAGGAGCCCAGCGGGATCATGCCGCGGTCGAGCGCGTAGTCCCGGTCCGCCAGCCGGCGAAGGTAGCGCAGCATCGCGGTCTCGGAGCGGTGCTGGTGGAAGACCGGGTGCGTGAGGTAGTCGTCGGTGCGCAGCAGGCCCTCGGAAAGCGCGTCCTCGGTGCTCGCGTCCAGCGCCTCGACGTCACCCTCCACGCCGCACGCGGTCCACACGGCGGCCAGCTGGGCCCGGCCGGTCGTCTCGTCGCAGGCGATCGACACATGGTCGGCGTCGACGAGGCGCAGGTTGACCCCGCGCTCACGCGCGCTGGCGACGACCGCGTCGGCGCGGCCGGGCACCCGCACGGTCAGCGTGTCGAAGTAGGCGCCGTGGACGACTTCGACCCCGCCCGCGGTGAGGCCCGCGGCGAGGATCGCGGCGTACTGGTGGGTGCGCCGCGCGATGGTCCGCAGGCCCTCGGGCCCGTGGTAGACGGCGTACATGCCGGCCATCACCGCGAGCAGGACCTGAGCGGTGCAGATGTTGCTCGTCGCCTTCTCGCGACGGATGTGCTGCTCCCGGGTCTGCAGGGCGAGCCGGTACGCCTTGTGCCCGTCGGCGTCCACGGAGACACCCACGAGCCGACCGGGCAGGCTGCGGGCGAACTTCTCGTGCACCGCCATGTATCCGGCGTGCGGTCCGCCGAAGCCCATCGGCACACCGAAACGCTGCGTGGTGCCCACGGCGATGTCCGCGCCCAGCTCACCGGGCGAGGTCAGCAGGGTCAGTGCGAGAAGGTCGGCCGCGACGGTGACGAGCGCCCCCACCTTGTGGGCCTGCTCGATGACCGGCCTGATGTCGCGTACGGCACCGGAGGCGCCCGGGTAGTGGATCAGTACGCCGTTGATCTCCCGCTCCGCGATCTCGGCCGGAATTCCGTCGCCCAGGTCGGCGACGACCACCTCCACACCGGCCGGCTCGGCACGGGTCTGGATCACGGCGATCGTCTGCGGCAGCGCGTCCGCGTCGACCAGGAAGAGGCCCTTCTTGTTCCGGCCCATGCGCCGGGACAGCGCCATCGCCTCGGCGGCGGCCGTGCCCTCGTCCAGGAGGGAGGCGCCGGAGGTCGGCAGTCCGGTGAGGTCGGCGACCATCGTCTGGAAGTTCAGCAGGGCCTCGAGGCGCCCCTGGGAGATCTCCGGCTGGTAGGGCGTGTACGCGGTGTACCAGGCCGGGTTCTCCATCACGTTCCGCAGGATCACCGGCGGCGTGAAGGTCCCGTAATAGCCGAGACCGATCATGGAGTCGAGGACCTGGTTGCGATCGGCGAGAGAGCGCAGCTCGGCCAGCACCTCGCGCTCGGTCCGCGCACCCGGCAGGTCCAGGGCCTCGGTGTTCTTGATCACATCCGGGACCGCTGCGGCCGTGAGCTCGTCGAGCGAGCCGTAGCCCACCTGAGCGAGCATCTTCGCGCGGGCCTCGTGGTCGGGCCCGATGTGGCGCTGCTCGAAGGGCGTCCCCCGTTCGAGATCGGCGAGCGGAATGCGATGGGCTGTCATTGCGGAGGCCTCCTGGTCTGACACGACCTTCGAGGGGCACCACGGCGCGGGTACCCCGACGGCCTCCCCCTCTGTCATCTCGACCTGAGAGCTTCACCGGTCCGCCCGAAGGCGCTCCGGCTTTCACCGTCGGTGAGAGCGGAAGCCGTCGACACCCGCCCTGCTTTCCAGAGTGACCTCGTCCGTGCGGTACGTGTGCCTGAGAGATTCCGGGGAGGGTTTGCTCCTTCGGCGCCTCCGGTTCGCTCCGGAGGACTCTCCCGCATGGGGTCAGCAGCCGCTAGCCAGAGTACCAGCGGAGACAAGACCGGCACCTTCGAGTGGCCGCCTTCCTGATTGTGCTCTTTCGTAGTGCTTACGGATGCGTTGCGACCTGCTGGAGGGACCGTGAAGACCGATATCGATCCGCGGAGTCTGATCGGCCGCAAGGCGTTCGACCGCAACGGGAACAAGATCGGCACGATTGACGAGGTCTACCTCGACGACGCGACCGGTGCACCCGAGTGGGCGGCCATACGAACAGGCCTGTTCAGCAGGGACGCGTTCGTCCCGCTGGAGCCCAGTGAAGTGATCGAGGGTGCTCTGTGGGTCCCCTTCGAGCGCGCCCTGATCAAGGACGCTCCCGACTTCGGCGTCGGACGCCATCTCTCCCCCGAACAGGAGTTGCAGCTCTACCACCATTACGGGCTCGACGTGACCTCGCCCCCACCGCCACCGGACCGCGACTTCGGGCATCTGGCCGGGTCGGACGAGGCCTGAGCCCCACCCGGGTCCTCGCCCCCTCGACACCGGAGGCATCCGTCCGGCCCGGAGTCGTGGCCGCCGCGGCCACCCGACGCCGCCCGACGGCACGGTCAGGCCCCGGTGCCCGATGCCGCCGCCCGTGGCCCCGCGGACTCGGGCCTTCGGGGCACCAGCGGCAGCGGATCCGCCGGCTCGAGCCGGGGGTCGTCGGTGCGGAACGTGCGCACGCGACCCGGCTCGGAGTCGGGTGTCTCGAACCGCACGGTCACCCGGCCGAGGCCGCTGCCCTGCACCCACCCGTGACCGTACTCGGCGTGCCGGACGTCCTGGCCCGCGCGCCAGACATGCTCAGAGGCCGCTGCCGACTCCTCCTCGGTGGTCTCGGTCGCCTCCCCGTCCTCCGGTCGGCCCTCGGTGCCCGCGTCCCCCGCGGCCAGGTGGGCCTGGGCGAACAGGTCCTCCTGGGTGTAGTCGGCGAGCCCGCTGACTCCGACGCCGAGCAGCCGCACCCCACCGGTCGTGTCCACCGAGTCCAGGAGCCTCCCGGCGGCCTCCCGCACAACCGCAGGATCGTCCGTGGGCCCGCGCAGGGTCTCGGACCGGGTCAGCGTCGCGAAGTCGTACCTGCGGACTTTCAGCACGATCGTCCGCCCCGACAGGCCGGCACCCCGCAGCCTGCGGACGCACCGGTCGGCGAGCCGCTGCACCTCGAGCCCGACCCGGACCCGATCGTGGATGTCCACGTCGTAGGTGTCCTCGACCGACACCGATTTGGCCTCCCGCTCGGCCACCACCGGCCGCTCGTCCTGCGCCAGCGCCATGGCGTAGAGGGCGTGCCCGTGGGCCTTGCCCAGCAGCCGCACGAGCTCGTCCTCGCCCGCCTCGGCGATCTCGTCGACCGTGGTGATCCCGGCCCGGCGCAGGTGGTCCCCTGTGGCGGGGCCGACCCCCGGCAGCGTGCGCACCGACATCGGACCGAGCAGCGCGCGCTCGGTACCTGGCCGTATCAGCACCAGGCCGTCCGGCTTGGCCTGTTCGGAGCCGATCTTGGCGAGCATCTTGGACGCGGCGAGCCCCACCGAGCCCGTAAGCCCGGTGCCCTCACGGATGTCCGCGCGCAGTTTCACCCCCGTCCGGAGGGCCGACTCCTCGTCCCAGGCCGCTCCCCCGGCCTCCAGATCCACGAACGCCTCGTCCAGGCTCAGCGGCTCCACGAGCGGCGACAGTGCTCGCAGCAGCTCCATCACCTGCTCGCTGATCTCCCGGTAGAAACCGAATCGCGGCACCAGATACGCGGCGTGGGGTGCGAGCCGGCGTGCCTGCGCCATGGGCATCGCCGAGTGCACTCCAAAGACTCGCGCCTCGTACGAGGCCGTGGCCACCACTCCCCGAGGTCCGAGTCCGCCCACGATGACGGCCTTCCCGCGCAGGCTCGGCTTGGATGCCTGCTCCGCCGAGGCGTAGAAGGCATCCATGTCGAGATGGAGGATCGTGGGCGCGCTTCTCACATCTCCGATGCTGCCCTACGCCACTGACAATGCCGCCTGGTGACGGCGCGTCTCAGACGGCCCGGTTGCGTCGCCGTGCCAGCTCGTCCCCGGGGTGGTTCCCGACGATGGTCTCGCCCGTGTCGATGCGCTCGCCGTGCAACTGGGACAGGGCGTTCTCCACGTCCCGCCACACGACGCCGACGGCAATACCGAATATGCCCTGACCGCCCTGGAGCAGAGCGTGGACCTCGTCCGGCGACGTGCACTCGTACACCGTCGCTCCGTCGCTCATCAGCGTCATCCGCTCCAGGTCACGGAAGCCGCGTTCCCTAAGGTGCTGGACGGCGGTGCGAATGTTCTGCAGGGACACGCCGGTGTCGAGGAACCGCTTGACGATCTTGAGGACGACCACGTCCCGGAAGCTGTACAGCCGCTGCGTCCCCGACCCGTAGGCGGGGCGCACGCTCGGTTCGACGAGACCCGTCCTGGCCCAGTAGTCCAGTTGGCGGTAGGTGATGCCCGCGGCGGCGCACGCCGTGGGACCTCGATAGCCCATCTGCTCGGAAGCCGCCCCTCCGTCGCCCGGCACGGCCGTCGGCCGCTGAGGGGCGGAGCCGGTCGCGCTGCCGTGAAGCGGGTGCGGGCCATTCTCCCCCAGACTCCGTCCGGGGGCACCCCCAGCCGTACCGCCGCCGCTGATTCTCACGCCGACCTCCGTCCTTGACCTGCCTTCTCGACGGTAGGCAGTCACCAAGGGCGCGTCAACGATCGCCACACTCGGCACGCCGAGTGATAATCACCCTAGGAGTGGTTTCCCGTACCCTTCCGCGGGGAAAGGCTAGCCGAATGCTTCGGCAGTGGCCTCTGCGAAGTGGCACAAGCCCCCGGCATGTGCTTCAGTGCGCGGCCACATGCTCCTTCCCGCCGTTCGAGGCCCGACGTCTTTGGAACCGGGAACCCCCGGCAGCTGTCATGGCCTCCGGCCCCGCCCGGCCCGAGCCTCGCTGCCGTGCGGGCACACGGACGATCTCGCCCTCAGTGGAGGAATCACCGAAGCGGGAGCAGCGGCTCGCCGTCTTGGTCGGCCTGAGCTGGGGGTTCGGGTCGCCCCAGGACGCTCTCGATCATCGACGAAACCGCCGCGGAAGGCCTCGAGCACCACACCCGGCACACCGAACCCCGGAGCCACCCCTGCGTCATCCGGTCCCGGCCGGCACACCCCTTGGTCGACCCGGGAGGGAAACCGTCACTGGCTGCTCGTGCCGAAGTCCTCCGGGGAGATCTGGTCGAGGAACTCACGGAACTTCTCGACCTCGTCCTCCTGCTCGTCCGGGATCGCGATGCCCGCATCATCCAGCACTCCGTCACTGCCGTAGATCGGCGTGCCGGTGCGCAGCGCCAGCGCTATGGCATCGGACGGGCGCGCGCTCACCTCGACCCCGCTGGCGAAAACGAGCTCCGCGTAGAAGACGCCCTCACGCAGATCTGTGATGCGAACTTCCGTGAGCTCCTGGCCGACGGCCTCCAGCACGTCCTTGAACAGGTCGTGGGTCAGCGGTCGTGCGGGGGCCATACCCTGCTGGGCAAACGCGATCGCCGTCGCCTCCCCGGGCCCGATCCAGATGGGGAGGTAGCGGTCGCCTCCCACTTCACGCAGGAGCACGATCGGCTGGTTGGAGGGCATCTCGACCCGGACACCTACGACATCGAGCTCGTTCACACAGCAACCCTAGGCCGTGCCCGGGATGTTTGGGTAGTCGGGCACAGATCGGCCGATCGATCCGCCGTCGGCGAACCCCCCGGCTCAGGGCAGACGCACGCCCAGCGCGGACTGCACCAGCGCGGCATGCAGCTTCACCGCGAGCCCTGCCAGCTCTTTGGTGCGCGCCTCGGCATGTGCCCTGGTCTGCGGGTTGCGATGGAGCCGCAACGGGGCCACTACCTGGTCCACCAAGCCCGCCTCGCGGTCCGCCGCCGCCTTCATCACCCGCAGATGGCGCGGCTCGATCCCGTGCCTGCCCAGTTCCGCCACCAGAGTGGCCACCGTGACGGTCTCGGCGTCGTACACACCTTCCGGCAGCGGTACGACGAGGCCGTACGACTCCCACTCCTCGAGTTGCTCCGCGCTGATCCCGGTGGCCGTCAGCAGCTCGTCACGGGCGATCCGCGCGGTTGCGGGCGTCTCGAGCTCGCCCAGGATGTCCCCGAGGGGCTCGCCCTCGCCCAGGTCACGCGGACGGCCCAGGGACGGCAGTCGAACTTCCTCGCCCCGCTCCAGGGCGTCCAGATGCTCGCGGATGACCTTGAGCGGCAGATAGTGGTCCCGCTGCATCCTCAACACGTGACCGAGGCGCTCGACGTCGCGCATGCTGAACTTGCGATATCCCGATGGGGTGCGCTGCGGCTCGATGAGCCCCTCGGACTCCAGGAAGCGGATCTTGGAGATGGTGACCTCGGGGAATTCCTCGCGCAGCACGTTCAGCACGGCGCCGATACTCATCGGCCCGTTGTCCGTGGCGGCGGTGCCGCTGTCGGCGCCGCCGCTCGGTGTGTGAAGCATGGACCCTTCCCTGGCGGGTCAGATGCCCCGCTGACTCGCGTAGAAGACCAGCCTGTACTTGCCGATCTGCACCTCGTCGCCGTTGTTGAGCGCGACCTGGTCGATGCGCTCACGGTTGACATACGTACCGTTGAGACTGCCGACGTCGGCCACCGTGAACGTGCCGTCCGGGCTGCGCCGGAACTCCACGTGCCGGCGCGAGACCGTCACATCATCCAGGAAGATGTCACTCTGGGGGTGGCGCCCCGCCGTGGTCAGGTCGCTGTCCAGCAGGAAGCGGCTGCCCGAGTTGGGGCCGCGGCGCACCACCAGCAGCGCCGAACCGACCGGCAGCGCGTCCACGGCCGCCTGTGCCTCCGGAGAGAGCGCGGGCACCGGCGTCTGGCCGGTGGCCTCCGCGTCGTAGGCCTCCAGACCCGAGATCGAGATCGTGGAGGTCGTCTCGGACGCACGCTCCGGCACCGCACCGGCCCGCAGCGGCGCACCGCAGTTGGAGCAGAAGCGGCTGTTCTCCGGGTTGCGGTGACCGCACCTCGTACACACCAGGGCCGACATGTCCCCGAAACCTATGGGGCCTGAGGCACCGGGGTCAACAGACGCCGCGCCCTGACCTCCCGAAATGCCACCACCCGGACCAGCGACCTGGTCCCGGAACAGGGGGCGCTGCCCCTCTGCTTCTCCCGGCTGGGCACGATGACGAGCAGTCGCGTTGTCGCTGCCCTCTCGCGCGCTCTTGCCGAACAACTTCGCAAACAACTTCACGGGCGATTCCCCTTGACCGAAACAGACCCGCCCGTGGGGCAGGACGAACCCTGATGACATACACCGACCGGCCCGGACATCCTCACAACGTCCGTATCCACCAGACAGTTTCCACCACGCACCCCCCATTCGGTGCGCCGACCCCCCGCAACCTCATGCCCTTGCCCGACGGCCTCCATGCACCCCCGATTCACTGGGAGGACGATCGAGCGTAGTCAGGCTGCTCCGCCGCTCGCAAGGCATCCACGACGATCTTCGTAGAACGCTCCACGGTGACCGTGGCCTGCTCCTTCTCCAGGGTCTGCACCACGCCTCCGGGGATGTTGAGTGCCGGCTCGAGGTCCTGGGGCTTGCCGATGACCTGGAAACGATAGGGCTGGGTGATCTTGTTCCCGTCGACGCTCACGCTCTTCCCGGAGTCCGTCAGATAGGTGCCGGCGACGACCCGTACCCCGTTCACCTGTATCGCCTCCGCGCCGGCCGCGCGCAGTTCCTGGATCGCGTCGAGCAGCATGTCCGCCTGGACCGTTCCCTTCGTGTCCTGGATGGTCATCGTGATGCCGGGGCCCTGCGCCGCCACCGTGCCCGCAAGGATGCCCAGTTGTTTCTCCTTCTCGGCGGTCTGCTTACGAGCCTCCTCGGCCCGGTCCGAACTGTTCTCCAGCTCGGACCGTTGGTCCTCGAGCCCCTGCTTCTCGTCCTGAAGACGCTGAGTACGGTCGTCGAGTTCATCGAGGATGCGCACGAGATCCTCCTGGCGCGCGCCGCGCAGGGCACTGCCGCTGTCGCTGTTGGAGGCGACCTGGACGGCCAGGCCGAAGCCGAGGCCGAACAGCAGGAGGGCGACGATGAATTGGGCCCGTGTCACACGCGGTGGCCACAGCCCCTGGGCAAGGCGCTGACGGCCGGTCAGTGCGGCCGCGGGGGCCTTCGCCTCCTCGGCCTCGTTCAGCGCCCCGGGCGTGCCTGCGGCCGCCGGGATCTCCTGCGGCAGCTCCTTGCGCAGCCGGTGCTCGGGGCCCTGCGGCGCCTGGGGCTTCTCTTCCTCGTTGCTCATCGCCCTCACGCCCGGAACACATGCCGGCGGATCGCCGCGGCGTTGGAGAAGATGCGGATGCCGAGGACGACCACGACGCCTGTGGACAGCTGGGCGCCGACGCCCAACTTGTCCCCCAGGAACACGATCAGCGCCGCCACCACCACGTTCGACAGAAACGACACCACGAAGACCTTGTCGTCGAAGATCCCGTCGAGCATGGCCCGCAGGCCGCCGAACACGGCGTCGAGTGCCGCGACGACGGCGATGGGCAGGTAAGGCTCGACGACCGCCGGAACCTCAGGCCGGACCAACAGCCCGACCACGACTCCGACGACGAGGCCCAGTACGGCGATCACGATGTGCCCTTCTCTGTGGTCGGCTGTGCTGTACGTACGATCACACTCGGTGCGGCGGGCAGCCGGACGTCGCTCTCGACTGATATGCCGGTCCTGATCCCGTAGTTCTGCTGCAGCGCATGCAGATACAACCCCTCGGCGCTGTTCTGGAACCCGGTGCTGAGCCGGTTGCCGTCCCCCACCGCGAGCACCGTGTACGGCGGCACCAGCGGCCTGTTGTCCACCAGTATCGCGTCACCCGCGGCCCGGATGGCCGACAGCGCCGTCAACCGCTGACCGTTGATCGAAATCGCTTCGGCGCCCGATTCCCACAGACCGTTGACGACCCGCTGCATGTCGCGGTCCCTCACGCGGCCGGTGTCGGAGAAGTCGGAGGTCTCCCGGGGATCGCCGTTGCCGCCCGTTGTGGCTTCCTTCGCGTCGTTCACCACGAGCTTCACGCCGGGACCGTGCACGGCGACCGCGCCCGACAGGACCCCGACGAGATCGGCCGAGTCCGAACCGCCGTCTCTCTCCAGCGCGGCGCGCTGCCGCGCGCTCACGTCGTCGCGCAACGTGTCCACCGACGCCTCGAGCTTGTCCGCGGCCGCGGTCTCGCGCTGGATGCGGTCGATGAGCTCCTGGCGCTCCTTTGCGACCGTCGGGGCCGCCACACGCGCCTGAGCGGCGCCCACGGTCACCACGAGCGCGGCGAGCACCAGACCGGCCGCGAGACCGAGCTTGGCCCGCACCGTCCTCGGCATTCCGCCCTCGCCCTCCGCGTGCTTCCGGGCGGCCGCCTCGGCGTATCCGTCGTCGAGGCTGTGATCCATGACGTTGGTGAGCAACGACATGGAGGCGTCCGGACGCGGGGGGCGCCCTGGTGTGCTCCGAACGGGGGGCGGCTGCGGCATGCCGCACATAGTCGCATGTCGTGAGCGGATACTCCGAATGGCCCCGCCCGCGTGCCGGACATACCCCTCGGGGCACATGTCGGGCACGCGGGCGTGTCGCCCGTTCCTATCGGCCGGCGCTGTCGACGACCGCCGCCCACTCGTCGAGCAGGGCCTGCGCGGAGGCGTCGTCGGGGCCCTCAGCCCACAGATGGGTGACGGCCTCCGCGGGGTCGGGCAGCACCAGCACCCACCGCCCGTCGGTCTCCACGACCCGTACGCCGTCGGTGGTGTCCACGAACCGCTCCCCGGCCTCCTCCACGACACGGCGCATCACCAGGCCCTTGACGGCCCACGGCGTCGCGAGATCGCGCTTGAGGACGTGCGCCCGCGGAATCCGCGCGTCGATCTGGCTGAGGGTGAGCTGTGTCCTCGCCACCAGACCGATCAGCCGCACGAACGCGGCCGTACCGTCGAAGACGCTGCTGAACTCCGGCACGATGAAGCCACCGCGCCCGTCTCCGCCGAAGATGGTCGACTCCTCGCCGCCCACGCGCGTGAGATCGTCGGGCGAGGTGGTGGTCCATTCGACCTGCGTCCCGTGATAGGCCGCCACCTGCTCGGCGATCCGGGTCGTGGTCACCGGCAGGGCCACCTTCCCGCTGCGCCGCTCCGCGGCCACCAGGTCGAGCATCACCAGCAGCGCCCGGTCGTCCTCGACGATCCGCCCCTTCTCGTCGACGAGCGACAACCGCTCGCCGACCGGGTCGAACCGCACGCCGAAAGCGGCCCGCGACGAGGCGACGATCTCGCCGAGCCGCAAGAGTCCCGAGCGCCGCGCGTCTGCGCTCTCGGTGGGACGGGACTCGTCGAGACCCGGATTGATCGTCAGCGAGTCCACGCCGAGCTTGCCGAGCAGGCTCGGCAGAACCAGTCCCGCGCTGCCGTTCGAGGCGTCCACGACGACCTTGAGCCCCGACTCGGTTATCCCCGACGTGTCCACGCTGCGCAGGAGCGATCCGGTGTACGAGTCGAAGACGCTGGACGGGAAGTACAGGTCCCCGATCTCACCGGGGAAGGCACGACGGTACTCCTGCCGTACGAACACCCGGTCCAGCTTCCGTTGACCGGCCTGCGACAGATCGGCACCTTGGCCGTCGAAGAACATGATGTCGACGGAGTCCGGCACACCGGGCGAGGTCCGGATCATGATGCCGCCGGCGCTGCCCCGTGCGGTCTGCTGCCGTGCGACGGGCAGCGGCACGTTCTCCAGGTCCCGTACGTCGATGGCGCTCGCCTGGAGCGCGGAGATGACCGCGCGTTTCAGCGCACGCGCGCCCCGGGAGTGGTCGCGGGCGGTGGTGACGGTGGACCCCTTCTTGAGCGTGGTTGCGTACGCGCCCGCGAGGCGCACGGCCAGCTCCGGAGTGATCTCGACGTTCAGGATCCCGGACACCCCACGAGCGCCGAAGAGATGCGCCTGCCCCCTCGACTCCCAGATGACCGAGGTATTGACGAAGGCGCCCGCCTCGATGGTCTTGAACGGGTAGACCCGCACATTGCCCTGGACGATCGATTCCTCGCCGATGAGGCATTCGTCGCCGATGACGGCGCCGTCCTCGATCCGGGCCGCACGCATGATGTCGGTGTTCTTCCCGACCACACAGCCGCGCAGATTGCT
Source organism: Streptomyces chiangmaiensis (assembly GCF_036281785.1). Classification (NCBI taxonomy): domain Bacteria; kingdom Bacillati; phylum Actinomycetota; class Actinomycetes; order Kitasatosporales; family Streptomycetaceae; genus Streptomyces; species Streptomyces chiangmaiensis. Next base: position 68,841 of record NZ_JAYWVC010000021.1, read on the forward strand.
GTGCTGACCGATGTACACGTTGTCGTGGACGACGGCCTTGTGCAGAAAGGCTCCGCTCTTCACGACGACATTGGAGCCCACGACGGTGTGCTCGCGGATTTCGGCGCCGGCCTCGACCTTGGCGTAGTCCCCGATGTAGAGGGGTCCGCGCAGTACGGCCTCCGGGTGCACCTCCGCACCCTCCGCGACCCACACACCAGGGGAGAGCTCGAAACCGTCGATCTCGACGTCTACCTTGCCCTCCAGGACATCGGCCTGCGCCTTCACATAGCTTTCGTGGGTACCGACGTCCTCCCAGTACCCCTCGGCGACATAGCCGTAGATCGGCTTGCCTTCCTTCATCAGCTGCGGGAAGACGTCACCGGACCAGTCGACGGGAACATCGGGTTCGACGTAGTCGAAGACCTCGGGCTCCATCACATAGATCCCGGTGTTCACGGTGTCGGAGAAGACCTGACCCCAGGTCGGCTTCTCCAGGAAGCGCTCGACCTTTCCCTCGTCATCGACGATGGTGATACCGAATTCCAGCGGATTGGGCACACGCGTCAGACAGACAGTGACCAGCGCGCCCTTTTCCTTGTGGAAATTGATCAACTCCGTGAGGTCGAAGTCGGTCAGCGCATCACCGGAGATCACGAGGAACGCGTCGTCCTTCAGTGCTTCCTCTGCGTTCTTGACACTCCCGGCAGTACCGAGTGGCTTCTCCTCGTTGGCATAGGTGAGCTCCATGCCGAGTTCTTCGCCGTCACCGAAGTAGTTCTTGACCAGAGAGGCCAAGAACTGCACGGTGACGACGGTCTCATTGAGCCCATGCCTTTTGAGCAGCCGCAGCACGTGCTCCATAATCGGCCGGTTCACCACCGGCAGGAGCGGCTTGGGCATGCTTGAGGTCATCGGACGAAGGCGCGTGCCTTCGCCTCCGGCCATCACGACGGCCTTCATGTCGGAAGCGTCCTCCTCTAAGAGACGACGGTCCAGCCGACTTCACCCGTTCAGATTGTCCCGCAGTTTCCACGCGCGGGCCATCGAGCCGCTACGGCTGCCAATCGGTGGGCTCAATCGACCATGGCGTCCGCCCTGACAAGGCGGCGGACCTGGACCACGTAGAGGACTCCTGCCCACCAGTACAGGGTTGTACCCCACCCGGCGAACGCCCATCCGAAAATAGCAGCGAGTGACGCGATCCATCCGCTTCCGTCACTGAGAAGCAGAAGCGGGAACGCGTACATCAGGTTGAACGTGGCCGCCTTCCCGAGGAAGTTCACCTGCGGCGGCGGATAGCCGTGACGCCGGAGGATGCCCACCATCACCAGGAGAACCAGCTCCCGGGCCACAAGCACGGCGGTCAACCAGAGGGGCAGAATCTCCCGCCAAGTGAGGCCCACAAGAGTGGACGCGATGTAGAGACGGTCGGCTGCGGGATCGAGAAGCCGGCCGAGGCTGCTGATCTGGTTCCAGCGCCGGGCCAGTTTGCCGTCCAGATAGTCGCTGACACCGCTCAGCACAAGCACGAGCAGCGCCCACCCGTCGCTCTTCGGCCCGCCGAACTCGGGCCTGAGGATCAGCCACAGGAAGATGGGCACGCCGACGAGGCGCGCCATGCTGAGGATGTTCGGGATGGTGAGGACCCGGTCCGTCTGAACACGGGTCTCCTGAACCTCCACCCGGGGGCCTCCTGCGAGAAACGAGCCTACGATGCCCCCTGACCTTACCCGCAGGGTTCGCACGCCGGTGAGGAGGGGGTGGGAAAGGGCCTTGATCCCGGATTGATCCCCGAAAGCAGACCCAAAAAAAATGCGGCCAAAAATGCGGAAAACCCCGTACCACACGGTACGA
>NZ_JAYWVC010000210.1:0-13317 GCF_036281785.1 Streptomyces chiangmaiensis
AGCCGGCGTAGACGTTCAGACGCGTCACGCCCAAGGCGTGATCGTGGAACCACAAGGTCGCCGCGCGCTCGTCGTTGGCGTACTGGAAGACGGCCTCTCCCGGATCCCATGTGACGTCGTAGGCGGCTTCGGCCTTGTGCTTGAACACGTCGTAGTACGACCCGACCCGGGCGTAGCCGGCGGGGATGTCGACAGCCTCGGGAAGGTACCAGGCTTCGGGGTATCCGTCGCTTTCCTCCGTGTTCTGGCCTCCGTGCAGATGCGTCACGATCGGCACCGGGCCGGTGTACGGACCTGGCGTCGAACGGAACATCGAGTGCCCGTCCCGCTCCCCCGTCCCACCCGGCGGGTTCGCCCAGTGCAGTGTCGGGTCGACCGGCAGCAGGTAGGGCAGATGGCGGCCCGAGCGGTCGAGCAACTCGTTCTTCCACCGCACCCGCACAGGCGTGCCAACCCGAGCTTCCAGGGTGAACGAAGGGGAGTGGAAGGTGCCGGGTTCCCCTGTGGAGCCATATCCCCACACCGTTGTCGCCGGCAAGCCGGGAGGCAGCACTTGCTGGCGGAACTGACGGGCGCCGATGGAGTAGTGGTCGATCCCACCCTCCGAGCCGCGGGCAGACCGCGGCATGACCGGAGGGACGAACAGACGTGTGCGGTACTTTCCGATGCGTTCCGGATCCAGAGCTGTGCGCCCCGCCGGTGACGACAACCGCGCCGGGACGAACCCGATACCGGAGGGAACGAGCACAAACGCGCCTCCGGCAACGGCAGCCTGGATGACACGCCGCCTCGTAACCACACCGGTTCTCCGTTCGCCTTGCCGGACCATGGACAGCCCGCGTCCCACTCGCAGATTTACACAGACGTGGCGTGCTGGCCTGCGCGAATACTCTGGACAGGGCACCCCATGTGGTTGATTGGGGGACACGCTCCGACAGTGACAGACACTCCGTGACCAGCGACGACACTGCGGGATCAGACCCATGGCCCAGCTCTGAAACTGCCGGACGCATCCACGGACATGTGCACGGGTTGGGCCGTACATCCCCACCCAGGGGGCCGACCGGCCCTTGGCACCGTGCAGCGCAGCGCAAAACTGGGGGTGAGGGCGCATGGCCGTGACAGCCGCCAATACCGTGTGACCCCGCCCCACCCCGGAGCGTGAAAGCACTGTGCGGAACGCGGAGGAAGGGCGTATCCAGGCGGACGGCAGGAACCAGCCGAGGCCCCGGGCAAGTCTCCGGGTCCATTCGCGGACACAGTCTTTCGCGTCGATCATGAGGGAGAGCGGTACATACCGGACGCGGGGGCGAGAAGGGCGGTCGCCATGACGCAGGACGTCATCGCCAAGACGGCGCCGGTCACCGTGACCCCAGTGCTCACCGACTATGACCGGACGCGCGCCGGATTCAGCTGGGACGCAGCACGTGAACGCATGTCAGGGCTGCCGAACGGCGGCCTGAACATCGGATACGAGGCAGTGGACCGCCATGTGGGCGAGGGCCGGGGAGGCCGAGTCGCACTGCGCTGTGTGCGTCGGGACGGTACGGCCGAGTCGATCTCGTACACCGACCTCAGGCGGCTGACGAATCGATTCGCCAACGTGCTGCGGGCCCTCGGCATGGCCCGCGGTGATCGTGTGTTCACCTTGCTGGGCCGCTGCCCCGAACTCTTCACGGTGGTCCTGGGCACTCTCAAGAACACGTCCGTACTATGTCCACTGTTCTCGGCCTTCGGGCCGGAGCCTGTGGCCCAGCGGATGCGCCTGGGCAATGCCCGCGCCTTGGTCACCGCCGAAGAGCTGTATCGTCGCAAAGTCGCACCGGTACGTGACGGCCTGCCTGAACTTGAGCACGTTCTGATTGTCGGTGACCGCAGTCTGGATCTTTCCAGGACTCTCTGCTTCGACACACTGATGTCGAGGACTTCGCTGTGCCTTCCACGCGCCCCGACGAGATGGCGCTGTTGCACTTCACGAGCGGCACCACGGCGCACCCAAGGGTGCGATGCACGTGCACGAGGCGGTCGTCGCCCACCACATCACGGCCGCGTACGCGCTGGACCTGCAGCCGGATGACCGGTACTGGTGCACCGCGGACCCCGGCTGGGTCACGGGCACGTCGTACGGGATCATCGCCCCGCTCACGCACGGCGTCACGGTCGTCGTCGATGAAGGCGACTTCGGCGCGCGCCGTTGGTACGGCATCCTTGCCCAGGAGCGGGTGACGGTCTGGTACACGGCGCCCACAGCCCTGCGCATGCTGATGCGGGCCACCCCCCGGCAGGGCCCCTACGACCTCCCGCGTTCATTCGACCTTTCGGCTCTCCGGTTCATCGCGTCCGTCGGTGAGCCGCTCAACCCGGAAGTAGTGCTGTGGGGTCGGGACGTGCTGGGGCTCCCGGTGCACGACAATTGGTGGCAGACCGAGACGGGCTGCATCGTCATCGCCAATCTGGCGGCTTGTCCCCTCAAGCCCGGCTCGATGGGCCGCCTTCTGCCCGGCATGACCGCGGCCGCCCTGGCCCGCGCGCCCGACGGCAAGGTCTGGCGCTCGCCCGAAGGCCGCGTCCAAGTGGTGGAGCAACCGAGCCAGGAAGGGGAACTGGCGTTGAGACCGGGCTGGCCGTCGATGCTCCGCGGCTATCTGCATGCCGAGGACCGGTACGCGGCGTGCTTCGTCGACGGCTGGTACCTGACCGGTGACATCGTGCACGCTCGACCAGATCCTCAATAACGCTGCCACGTTGCGGCACATGTCGGGCGGACAGCTCTCGGTTCCGGTGGTCATCAGGATGACCACCGGCGCCGGACGACAGCTGGCGGCCCAGCACTCCCACAGCCTGAAGGGCTGGTACGCCCATATCCCCGGGATCCGTGTGCTCGCCCCCGCGACGCTGGAGGATGCGCGCGGCATGCTCGCCCCCGCGCTGGCCGACCCGGATCCTGTGGTCATCTTCGAACACGGCTCGTTGTACAACGTCTCCGGCGAACTCAGGTCGCCAGCGGCTCCGTGGACATCTCCTCGGCGGCCGTCCGCCGCCCCGGCGACGACATCACGTTGCTCACCTACGGCGGTTCGCTGCCCAAGGCCCTCTCCGCGGCGGACCTGCTCGCCGCCGAGGACATCAGCGCCGAGGTAGTGGACCTCCGTACCCTACGGCCCCTCGACGACAGCACCGTCATGACCTCCGTGGCCCGGACACACCATGCCGTCGTCGTCGACGAAGGCTGGCGCACCGGCAGTTTCGCCGCCGAGGTCTCTGCGCGGATCACCGAGCAGGCCTTCTACGAACTCGACGCACCGGTCGCACGTGTGTGCAGCGCCGAGGTCCCGATCCCCTATGCCAGACACATGGAGGAGGCGGCGCTGCCCCAGGCGGAGGTCATCGCCGCCGCAGCCCGTGAGGCGGTGGGGCACCGTGGGTGAGTTCACCATGCCGTCACTGGGCGCGGACATGGAGGCGGGTACTCTGCTCGAATGGCTCGTCGCGCCCGGCGACACGGTGCGGCGCGGCGATGTGATCGCCGTCGTCGTGACCGACAAGTCCGCCGTGGACATCGAGTGTTTCGAGTCCGGAATCGTAGGCCGCATCCTGGTCGCGCCCGGCACCAGGGTTCCGGTGGGCGGGCCTTTGGCCCTCATCGAAGCGGCGGCGGAGGCGGCCGAGGCTGCGCCAGAGGACCAAACGGACGGAGCCACCAAGGCCGGGGGAGCTGCCCAGCCAGTCTCCGGACCGCCCACCGGAGAGCAAGCCAAGAGCAGGGTGCCCGCCAGACACAAGGCCCCAGCCCGCGCAAAGCAGTCGACGGCACGACGCCCCTTGGAAAGTGCAGCACCGCCTGCCCCCGCAACGACTCGGGAACCCGCCGTGGTCCACACCGAAGCCGGACCGCTGGTTCGGCACCTCGCCAGCGAGCGGGGTATCGACCTGGCGACGATCCATGGCAGCGGACCCGGCGGCAGAATCACTCGTACCGACGTCGAGCGGGCCACCCACGCCAGTAGTCGGCGTGTACACGCCACGCCTTACGCTCGGCGACTCGCGCGAGAGCTGCACGTCGACCTCGGCATACTGCACGGCACCGGTGAGGACGGAGCCGTACGAGCGGCAGGCGTGAAAGAGGCGATGCGCACGCTCGCAGCCCCCTCCCCTGCATCTGCACCTGCAACCGAAGCCCCGCGGCCCCGAAAGGTGCCGCGTCGCGCCGAGGCGAGTCCGCCGGCGCCGACAACGATGCGGCAGGCGGTCGGCAAACTGATGAGCCGCGCCAAGCGGGAGATCCCGCATTATTACCTCGCCACGACCATCGACTTGAACGCGGCAGTCGTGTGGCTGCGCTCGCGGAACCGGGAGTTGCCGGTAGGCGAACGGATGGTGCCCGCCGCTCTGCTGCTCAAGGCCGTGGCTACCGCAGCCCGCAAAGTTCTCGACCTCAACGGTTTCTGGCAGGACGGAGCGTTCGTCCCCGGTCACGGTGTGCACCTCGCTTTCGCCGTGTCCCTACGCGATGGGGGCCTCGCCGCGCCGGTCATCCACGACGCGGACTCCCCGACTCCCGTGCAGCTGATGGGTCGCCTCAAGAACCTTGTCGAGGGTGCGCGAAGGGGGCGACTGCGCGGAACGGAGATCACAGGAAGCACTCTCACGGTCACCAGCCTCGGCGACCAAGGCGTCGAAGTGGTTTACGGCGTCATCCATCCGCCCCAGGTCGCCCTGGTCGGGTTCGGTGCCGTGGTCGAACGCCCATGGGCCGACCACGGGATGGTCGGGGTGCGCCCAGTGGTGACGGCCACCCTGTCCGCGGACCACCGAGCCAGCGACGGCGCTGTAGGAGCTCGGTTCCTGACCCTCGTAGACAACCTGCTCCAGAAACCGGAGGACCTGTGATGGATCGGAGCGACGCTCTCATCGCCGTCCAGGAAGCGATCCAAAGCGTGGTGCCGGACGCCGACCTCACCCACCTGGACCCGGACACACCGTTCCGCGATGCCCTCGAATTCGACTCGCTCGACTTCCTCAGATTCGTGGAGTTCCTCTCCCAGCGCATCGGGGTGGGCATCGACGAAGACGCCTACGCCCAGCTGACGACCTTGAACGACAGCACCGCGTTCCTGATCTCCCGGGCTGCGCAACTGTGAACGTCGCCTCTCAAGGTACGGGGCGCGCCTCGGGCTCGCGGACGGCGAACCGGGAGCCGCCGCGTCATGCGGACCGGCTCGTCGACTCGGAACCTGCCGCCGGCTTTTACTGTGCAAGCTCACCGTCGCCCCTGGTGGCGCGGGCCGCCAGGCTTTCGATAACGAGTCGATCGCCGAGGTGAACTCGCATGGCCGCCGCCGTGCCCTCACAATGTCGTTAGACCCGACGTGCCACACACGAGACACCGACGCGCGAGATGCCGGCCTCGGACGCAGGCCGGCGGACAGAACAGTGCAGAGGGCTGTGCAGTGCATTGACTGTCCGAGTGGATCTGAGCTGCCCACCGCCGTACCCGTGGTGGACGAATTGAACCGACCCCCCCGTCGAGCCCGCGCACTACGCCGGATCGGCTGGCCGAAGCCGCGTCAACCGACCGCCCGTACAGTCGCCGTCACCCTATGACTGAGTCGAGCCACCACAGGGAGCCGACAATGCCGCTGCATCACAGGGACGCGTCCGTGCTCCGGCCAAGCACGGGACTCGATGCGCCCCCGCTCCCGCGCGCAGAGGTACGTGAGACCCATACAGCGGTCGTGTTGTTCCTCGGTGACCGCGTCTACAAACTCAAGAAACCGGTCGATCTGGGATTTCTGGACTACACCACCGCGGCGGCTCGCCGAGCCGCCTGCGAACGCGAAGTCACGCTCAACCGCCGCTTCGCCCCCGATGTCTACCTGGGCATGGGAGAGATCCGCAGCCCGCATGCCGAGGAACCCGAACCGCTGGTCGTGATGCGCCGCATGCCTACTGACCGCCGCCTCTCTCAGCTGATACGAGAAGGAGCCGCCGTCGAGGACGCGCTTCGGGCTGTCGCCCGGCAGCTCGCCACACGTCACGCAAGCGCGCCCCGCAGCCGAGAAGTAGACGAACAGGGCACGTTGGAAGCGCTGTCCTCGCGCTGGGAGAACAGCTTCGCACAGGTCCGGGCCATGGCTGACAAGGACGCTCCACCCGATGGCGTAGATGAGGTAGAGAGGTTGGTGCGCCGGTATCTCGCCGGCCGCAAGCACCTGTTCGACACCCGCATCGAGCAAGGGCGAATCGTCGATGGCCACGGCGACCTGCTCGCCGAGGACATCTTCTGCCTCGACGACGGTCCCCGCGTCCTGGACTGTCTGGAGTTCGACGACCACCTTCGCTACGTCGACGGCCTCGACGACGCTGCATTCCTCGCCATGGACCTGGAACAGCTCGGCGCCCCGGGGGCTGCGGCATACTTCCTCGCTCAGTACACCGAATACTCCGGCGACCTCGCACCCCCTTCCCTGTGGCACCACTACGTCGCCTATCGCGCGTTCGTCCGGGCCAAGGTCTCCCTGATCCAGGCCCGCCAGGGCACCCCCAACGCCGAGGCGGCGTCCCGGTGCCTGGTCACGACGACCCTGCGTCACCTGCGCACCTCGGCTGCCGGTCTGACACTCGTCGGTGGCCTTCCCGGCAGCGGGAAATCCACCCTTTCCGGCGCACTGGCCGATCGCCTGGGCGTCACACTGCTCAGCAGTGACCGCCTGCGCAAGGAGCTGGCAGGTATCCGCGCGGCGGAGTCCGCAGCAGCCCGCTACGGCGAAGGGCTGTACACAGCCGAGTGGTCGGACAAGACCTACGCGACGCTCCTCGACCATGCCTCCGCGCTGCTGACCTCCGGCGAGTCCGTTGTCCTGGACGCCAGCTGGTCCGATGCCAGACAGCGCGAGGCAGCCGTACATGTGGCCGAACGCGCCAGCGCCGACCTGGTGGCCCTGCACTGCCTGGTTCCTTGGGACGTGTCGGCGGCCCGCCTGAACAACCGCGCCACCGGAGCGTCGGACGCCGACCTCGACGTGGCCACCGCAATGGCAGCCAAAGAGGCGCCGTGGCCAGAGGCCGTCACGATCGACACCAGCGGCCCTTTGGAATCCGCGGTCGTTCAGGCGTTGGCTGCGGTACGCCCGTGGGGCACAGGCCAGGCACCCGTCTTCCGCCGCCCCTATATGAAGCCGGAGTGAGGAGAAACGGCAACACGACCGCAACGCGCAAGCATGCTGCCGCATGCGCCGGGTCTTTGCTGCCACCATGCGGAAGCCGTTACGTTCTTCGTGGCCCCGGGCTCGGGGCTCCCGGGCTCCGCGACCAGGCGGAGCGCCGCGTTCGTCGCTGACCCTAGAGCGCCACTGCGCCATGCTCCTGAAACTGCCGCGCAGCCCCGGCTAGGCATGATCCCGAGAGCCATGCTCAACACCCACCGCAGCAAGCGCGCCCTCATGAGCACCCCGTCGGACGCTGGTCTCCGTTGCCAACACCGCTCGCGTGCGGAGCGGAGGGGGAGGGCGTCGATATCCAGCTCTCAGCCGAACCGCCAGCCCGTCCGGGCCAGAGGGCACAGGGTGAAGTTCCGAGGGCGGAGAACCGGCAGCCTGCAAGTACACATCGGCCACGACAGAGGCGCACGGGCCACGGCGGGCCCACAGTTCGGTTGACGCGTCTTCGTGATCGTAGATGCACGTTCGCACAAGCCACAGCCCGCGGCAGCCTACTGATGGGCGGGGCCGATACGGCGCCCTGTGAGGCGGGTGGGCCGTATCGATACCCACATCTCGCGTCGGGCCCCTGCCCACGGCTTGGTGTGGGCCCCTTCCGCCAGCCTACGTACAGCATCGGGCTCCGAAACGACCTTGGCCGGGCCAACGACCAGTACACTCCAGCCCTGGCTCATGGTCTCGTCGGCGTGGTCGACTTCGAAGGCGACATCCGATCCCGCGGCCGCTGCCGGCGCCGAGCCGGGAGCAGTACGGAAGGCGATCGCGTCGTCCGCGACCTCGTAGTTCACCGGGATGATCGCCGGGCCGTCCGGGGTGGACACCGCAACGCGGCCCACACCGTGGGTGGAAAGCCGGACACGGCATTCGTCGGGACTCAGAGCCTGAAGTTCGGGCTGGAGGCGCGCCTGCCCCTGACCGGGCGGCGCCTCGACGGCGACTCCGCGCAGCGATGCGACGGTGGTGCCCAGGGCGCCGGCCAGCCTGATGAGAGTCGCCAGACTCGGATCGGCCGACCCTTCTTCCAGACAGGCGAGGTAGTCCGTTGCCATGCCGGCCTTGTCGGCAGTTTCCTCCCGGGACAGTCCTTGTCGCCTGCGCTCGGCGGCCACGCGTCGGCCGATGTCGCGAGGGCCTGCTGTCACGCCAAGCGGCGTCGCGGTGGGGGCGGAACCGGCCTCATCCAGGCGATGCCTGGCAGGCACGTCGAGTCTGCCGGGCTTGTGCTCGAGGTGACGGACGTGCGCGTCGGGCCCGGGGAATCGAGCGTCACCTGGCCCGTATCCGACCAGCGCACGTCGTAGGGAGGTGTTCCGTCCTCGTGATGGAGTCCGACGATCTCGCCGTCGCGCCTGGCAGCACCTGTCGCCGGACGCTCAATGACGAGCTGGTCACCGAGGTGAGCTTGCATGATCGCCACCCTCTCCTCACAGTGATGCTCTAGCCAACGTGCCCCGCGCGGCGCGCCGCCGCGCGGGATGCGATTCCGGAACCGCGTGGCTGAAAGGGTCGGCCCTCCAGCAGAGCCCTCTGCTGACACGATCCGTCGGCCTTGGGACCCCGGACCGGCGACGCTGGGCTACTGCCATCGACCCATGGGGGGCCGGCGTGCCGCCCCACGTTGATCAGCGGACGGCTCACCCGCGCATGCGTGGAATGCTCCGCCGGGTCGCGGAGCGCGTCGTCGAGCACCTGCTGCGGCGGAAACACCGCGCGTGCATCGCGGAACGCGAACTGCATGGCCGTAATCGACGCCGACGACGTTCCCGCTCCGGACTTTGAGAGCCTTCCCCGGACAGGGTCTGGGGAAGTTCTCCCTGAGGAAGTTCTCCGCCGCGCACACAGCGGCCGGGCACCAGTGTGGTCGGCCTCGCCGCGATTGGCCGAACCGAGAAGCAGCCCCGCAGGTTCAGCGGAACAGCGTGGCGAGGTGGCAGCCTTCGCTGACCAGGACGGGCGCCCCCATCCTCATGCAGCACGCTTCGCATGCAACTCCACAGCCCTTGAGGTACTCCTCGTACGAGAGCCCGTGTGGGTGCGTTCCGATCTCTGACGACGGCGGAGGACGGCAGTGGTCTGAACGAGCTTCTTACGAAACGGAGGCGGTCGCATGAAGCGGGTGGTCACCGTGGGCCTGGATGGCTCACCGGAGAGTCTGGCCGCCGCCCGCTGGGCCGCCGACGAAGCCGAGCGGCGGGGGCTCACACTGCGCCTCCTGCATGCCTGGCCATTGCTCGCGCCGGAACCGGTCCGTGTCCCCTCAGAGATCGACCAGAACTACTGGGCAAAGCGACTTGTGCACAACGCGCAGGCTGAACTTCAGACATACCACCCGGGCCTCACCGTTGTCGGCGACCTCGTTGCCGACGACGCCCGGCACGCGCTGCTGCAAGCGGCGTCGGAGTCCGAGATGACCGTACTCGGTTCGCGGGGGCTGGAACTCCTGGAAAGCTACTTCATGGGCGACATCAGTATGCCCGTCGTGGCACACGCCGAACGGCCGGTGGTCCTGGTCCGTGCCATGAAAGACAAAGAAGGGCGACCGCCCGCTCCACTTGCGACAGGCCGTGTCGTGGTGGCGCTGAAACTGCACGGTCCCTGCGACGACCTGCTCGAATTTTCCTTTCGCGCCGCTGCGGCACACGGTGTGCCTCTGCGTGCCGTCCACGGCCGAAGCCTGCCTCTCCATTCACACGCATCCGGGGGCGTGGACCACGACATCACTGAAGAGATCAGGCAGGACGCGCGGGAGCACCTGAACCAGGCCCTGCGCCCCTGGCACGAGAAGTATCCGCGCGTGGAGGTGGCCGACAGCGTCCATCTCGAAAGCCCCGCGAAGGCAGTCGTCGGGGCCGCCGAGGGCGCCGGACTGCTGGTCGTCGGCCGACGCAGGCACCATCCCGTGCTGGGACCCCTGCTCGGCCCCGTGACCCAGGCCGCCCTCCATCACGCACGCTGCCCCGTCGCCGTCGTCCCGCACGACTGACCCGCGCGTGGACTCGGCCTCGCGCACTGGGCGTAAGGAGCGCCGGTCGAGCAGAGGAATCCCCCCGGAGTATGAAGTGCTTCCCTGCGTCGAAGTCTTCGATGACGGGTCGGCGTAGCGCAGCAGCACACCCACGCCCCCGCGCAGGCGCAACTGCTCCTGGGGCACCAGGACCAGTTCGGCCCTCGTGCCCACGAGGGCGCGGGTCAGGGCTGCGCCGGCACGCTCCTCGCGGACGTCCTGTACGCCGTAGGACCGCAGTTCTTGCTCGGTGAGGGCCAGTTGACCCGGGTCCGGACCGACCCACAGGCACAGCCTCGACTCGGGATGGTCGTTGAGGAAGAGTGCCTTGACCTGGCCGCGCTGCAGGGCTGATACGGCGGCGGAGAGGCCCTCGGCCGAGGCTCCCCTGCGTGCCTGCTGGGCGAGGAAGGCATCGAGCAGGTCCCGGTCATGCGCCGCCATGCGTCCGCCGAAGAGGCTTTCGAGCCGGTGTTCCATAAGTGCCCGCCCCGGCGTTGACTCGCCCGCACCTTCCACCGTGGTAACCCGCCTGCGCAGGGAGGCTGGAAGTCGGCGAACGAGGATGCCGCGGGCCCAGACATCTCCCGCGACGACCACTTCTTCGGCATCAATACGCCGTGCATGCTCCTCCAGCTTCCGGCCGATGGCTTCAGCGGCGTGCAGCCAGTCGGCCACGGGAATCTCCTCGTGCAGGCGGTGCCCTGGCGTGACCTTGACCAGGGGCCATGCGCCGACCTCCACGTCGACACGCACAGTCCCGGTGGCGTCCGTGGAGTGACGGCCGCTGTAGTGGACGTGGATCGCCAGGTACGGGATCTCGGGCGTGTGCTGGACGATCAGCGGCATGGTGTCCGGCAGCGTTCCGAAGTGCGCCGTGTCCCGTGCAGGCGGGGCGGGCAGTTCGTCCAGCAGAGCCAGCCGACCGTGCGCCGTGAACACCGCCTGCCCGTGCGTTCCGGGGACATCCGTGTCGCTGCCCACCATGCGTGCCACCGCGGTGATGGAGCCGTGGTCGGCTCCCTCGGAGATCAGGGCGTCTCGCAGATGCCGCCAACGCAGCGCTATGGCGGCGTCGGGATCTTCGAGGGCGCTGTCGCGAGACGTGTCCATATAGACCGACGCGAAGGGACCGGGCTGTTTGTACAGGGGTTCGAGAAAGGAAAGTCTCATGGTCACTCCCCAGTGCGCGTCGTCGCCTCCGGGTGGAACGACCGAAGCCCCCGATGCGTGCGACCGGCCGACCGCCACGAAGCCGGACGGCCGTCCGCGTTTGTTCGGATGACCTCGGCTCGGCGGCGAAAGCCAGGGACTGCTGCATGTTCAGCATCGCGGTCGGTGGATAGAGACGTGCCTATGCCTCACTGGGTTTCGACGGCCGCTCGGCAGCGGCCCCTCGGGGCAGGTCTGTGGCCGCTCGTACGTGCGGGCATGCTTGCCATGTGGCGGCGACTTGCCGAGCGGCCTCCACTCGACGGCTGAAAGGAAGAAGTGGTCAAGGTCGCTGCTGTCGGGCGAGGGCCGCGCGCCACGCCGAAGCGGGAGCGTCAGGACGCGGTGATTTCGACATGGCGCGGCTTGGCGGCCTGTGCCTTGGGCACTGTGACGGAGAGTACGCCGTCGCTCAGGGTTGCGTTGACCTCGTCTGCCCTGACATCTGTGGGAAGGAGTGCGCGGTACTCGAAGTGTCCGGCGGGTCGGGTGCTGCGGCGCAGTACGCCTTCTCGCTCCTTTTGCTTGTACTCACCAGTGATGTGCACTTCCCGCTCGGTGATCTCGATGTCGATGTCGTCACGCTTGACCCCGGGCAGCTCTGCCTCGATCACGTAGGCGACATCGGTCTCCGTCATGTCCGCCGCGGGCGCCCAGGCCAGTGCCGTCGGCGCGGTGGCGAAGGTTTCGAGAAGCCGGTTCATGCGCTCGAACAGTTCGTCGAACTCGGCGGTGACCGGTTCACCCAGTCCAAGGGCGTGGAACGGCCTCTCCAGAAGGCTGCCGGGCCGGTGTCGTACAGGCAGGGTCATCGCGGCTCACCTCCGCGAAGAGTGGTATTCAGGTCACCTTCCATGGTGCACGTACCCGCGCAACCGGGCGACTTCATCGGAAACCCTCCCGTTGGGCGACGTCACGATCCGCGAGGAGATCACGACGGACATCCTGACCCGGACCCTCGGCCTCGGCCCGGGCGCGGTCACCGTCCAGGTCACCGACCGTTCGGATGCCCGTCGGGCGCATACCGCATTGCGGGTCACCCCAGACGTCAGCGACACGCCACCGTCGCCAGCCGGTGCACAGCTACTGAGCCACGGGCGTACACGTTGATGCAGCCTGGTCAGGGCACCGCCGCACCGCGGTACCCCCGACAAGGCGCAAGCCCGGGCAGCACCGTGGACGGGGCCTGCTGCCCCATCTCGGTGGGTTCCCTCTGCGCTGGTCGACCGACGAGAGCCGCCACGATGTCGGCTGCGGTCAGTACCCCGGCGAGCTGTCCGTCTTCCTGCAGCACCGGCAGTGCGTCGACTTCTGTGTAGCTCATGAGGTCGGCGGCGTGGTGTACGGTCTCCTCCGCGTGTACGAGCGCGGACCTACGGCCGGGCAGGAGGTTGGCCACGCGGAGGCCGGTCAGCGAAGTAGCCGGTGCCGCACAGGCGACCGCCACGTCGGCCCTGTCCAGCAGGCCTGCGCAGCGACCGTCTTTATGCACGACCGGCAGGTGACGAGAGCCGGATCGCTCCAGCAGCTCCCAAGCAACGAGCACGGTTTCGTCCACAGCGATCGTGGGCACAGCGGTGCGCATCACGGCGGCGACCGTCCGAGCCAGGACCGCCTCATCATTGTGGGTCGCTCCCTGCTGTCGCTCCATGGTCTCCTCCTTCGTGATTCCTCTCCTTCTCCACCGACGATCTCTTTCAGACCACGCCTCGTCACACGGTGATCCGACGCCCCGTGACGCTGAGCGGAACGATACGAATCCGCAACTCGCGCTGCCCGCCTACCCACGGTGCGCTGTACGTCTGCTCCTTCAATCGTCGTATGGAGTCGGGATCTGTCACGGCGCGTGCATCGCCACGTACCAGGACACTCCAGCCCCGT